>CALICR010000043.1 GCA_938049125.1 uncultured Clostridia bacterium | reverse complement strand
AGACGTGTGCTCTTCCGATCTGGCCTACGTTCATGCCCGCATAGCGGGCCGTGTTGACGGAGTCGCCGAGGACGGCGATCTCATAGCCGTGCTTCGTGTAGCGCATATAGACGTACATGAACACCACGAGGAGCAGCACGATGATCCAGCCGCAGTGGACGCCGAGCACCCGCGGCAGGCAGGCGGCCTCGTCGAACTGGGGGATGATCTGGGAGCCGGGGCGGCCCTCCCAGGGCCCGCCCTGGAGCCACCGGACGATGCCGATGACGATGTAGTTCATCATGAGGGTGAAGAGCGTCTCGTTCGTGTTGAACCGGGCCTTGAAAAAGGCGGGGATCAGCGCCCAGAGGCCGCCCGCCAGCGCACCGGCCAGGCCCATGATGACGAGCAGCAGGGAACTCGGCACCCTGTTCACCCAGTAGAGGGCGAAGTAGGAGGCCGCGATGGCCCCCGCGGTGATCTGGCCCTCGGCGCCGATGTTCCAGAAGCGCATCTTGAAGCAGGGGGCGATGGCCAGGGCGCAGCCCAGCAGCGGCACGGCGATCTTGACCGTCTGGCGAATGGCCGTCTTCTTGCCGAGGGAGCCGGAGAGGATGGTGCCATAGGCCGAGAGGGGATTTACGCCGACGGCGGAGATGACGAGGCCGCCCAGCACCAGCGCCAGCAGGATGGACCCGAGGCGGATGCACCAGACCTTCCAGGCGGCCATGCCGCCGCGCTTGGCGAGCCGGACCAGCGGCTCTTTCTTTTTGCGGTTCATTCCGCCGCCTCCTTTCCGCCGACCCGGGTCATCATGAGGCCGATCTCCTCCTTGGTGGCGGTGCGGGCGTCCACGACGCCGCTCACCTTGCCGCCGCAGAGGACGAGGATGCGGTCACAGAGCTCCAGCAGAACGTCCAGGTCCTCGCCGACAAAGACGACGGCGACGCCCTTCATTTTCTGCTCGGTCAGCAGGTTGTAGATGGTGTAGGATGTGTTGATGTCGAGGCCGCGGACGGCGTAGGCCGTCATGAGCACGGACGGCGCGCTGGCGATTTCGCGGCCCACGAGGACCTTCTGGACGTTGCCGCCGGACATGCGCCGCACCGGGAACTCGGTGCTGGGCGTCACGACGTCCAGGTCCTTCCAGATGCGCTGGGCCAGGTCGCCGGGGTCCTTCTTGTTGACGAAGAGGCCCTTGCCCTTGCTCCAGCTGCGGAGCATCATGTTGCCCGTCATGCCCATGGAGCCGACGAGGCCCATGCCCAGCCGGTCCTCGGGGACGAAGGCCATGACGACGCCGGAGCTGCGGATCTGCATGGGCGTCTTGCCCACCAGCTCCGTCGGCGCCTCACCCGGGGGCGAGTAGGTGACGCTGCCCGAGGCCACGGGGTAGAGGCCCGCGATGCTCTCCAGCAGCTCCCGCTGGCCGGACCCGGCCACGCCCGCGATGCCGAGGATCTCGCCGCCGTAGGCGGTAAAGCTGACGTCGTCCAGCTTCTTGACGCCCTCGGGGTCGAAGCAGGTGAGGCCGCGGAGCTCCAGCCGCTCCACCGGGTGCTCGTAAAGGGGCCGGTCGATGTTCAGCGTCACGGCGTGGCCCACCATCATGTCCGTCAGGGCCTGGGGGTTCGTCTCCGCCGTGTTGACGGTGCCGATGTACTGGCCCTTGCGCAGCACGGCGACCTTGTCGGACAGGGCCATGACCTCGTGGAGCTTGTGGGTGATGATGACGATGGCCTTGCCGTCGGCGCGCATATTGCGCAGCACGGCGAAGAGGCGGTCCGTCTCCTGGGGCGTCAGCACAGCGGTGGGCTCGTCCAGGATCAGCACGTCCGCGCCGCGGTAGAGCACCTTGATGATCTCCACGGTCTGCTTCTGGGACACGGACATGTCGTAAATTTTCTGGGTGGGGTCGATGTCGAAGCCGTACTTCTCGCAGATGGCGCGGACTTTCTCGTTGGCCTCCTTCATGTTGAGGCCCTTGCCGTCCTCGATGCCGAGGACGACGTTCTCGGCGGCGGTGAAGACGTCCACCAGCTTGTAGTGCTGATGAATCATGCCGATGCCGCAGCGGAAGGCATCCCGGGGCGAGGAGATGGTGACGGGCTTGCCGTTCACCAGGATCTCGCCCTCGTCGGGGTAGTAGATGCCCGAGAGCATGTTCATGAGCGTCGTCTTGCCGCTGCCGTTCTCGCCGAGCAGGGAGAGAATCTCGCCCCGGTTCAGCTTGAGACTGATGTGGTCGTTGGCGACGACACTGCCGAAGCGCTTCGTAATATTTTTCAGTTCAATTGCACAGACAGGGTCCAAGGCAGTCATCCTTTCATAGCGGCACCGCAGGCGGCGGCGCAGAGAGCCGGAATGAAGAAAGAGAGGCTGCTGCGGGAGCAGCCTCTCTTCATACGCAGGGAGGGGATCAGCCGAAGGCAGAGTTCAGCCACTCGATGCCGTCGATCTGGAGCGTGAAGTAAGGAGCGGACTGGAAGTAGGACTCGTGGAACGCGCCGTCGAACACGGCCTCCTCGGAGTCGGCGGTGAAGTCGCCGTCGGTGTCCAGGGCGAAGGCGCTGGTCACAGGCTCGCCGCCCACGGTGAAGGTGGAGGTGTCGAAGACCTGCAGCTCGCCGTTCTTGATGGCCTCTTCGACCTCGGCCAGCTTCTCGGCGGTACCGGCAGCGGCGATGTCCTCGTTGAGGTCGGTCATGACGACCGCGCCCTCGTCCATGCCGTGGCACCAATCCTGATCCAGCTCGCCGCCGTTCACGATGGTCTCAATGGCATACTCGAAGTAGACGGACCAGTCGATCCGGGTGCCGATGAGGGACGCCTCGGGGGCGACGGAGATCATGTCGTTGTTGTAGCCGGTGTGGAATGCGCCCTTGGACTGGGCGGTGGTGGCGGGGGTGGTGTTGTCGGAGTGCTGGGAGATCATGACGCAGCCCATGTCGGCCAGGGCAGCGGCGGCGTTGCCTTCCTCGGTGGCGTCGGACCAGGAGCCGACGAACTGCACCTTCATGGTGACGGAGGGGCAGACGCTCTTGGCGCCGAGGTAGTAGGCGGTGAAGCCGGAGATGACCTCGGCGAAGGAGAACGCGCCGACGTAGCCGATGACGGCCTGGTCCGCGGTGATGTCACCGTTGTCAATCATTTCCTGCATCTTGAGACCGGCAACGACGCCGGCGCAGTAGCGGCCCTCGTAGATGTTGGCGAAGACGTTGTGGGTGTTGGCGAGGTCATCGGCCCAGGAAGCCTGGTTCGTGCAGGAGATGAAGTCGATGTCGGGGTAATCGGGGGCGACCTTCAGCATGAAGGGCTCGAAGCCGTAGGAGTTGTTGATGATGATGCGGCAGCCTTCCTCGGCCAGCTCCAGGTTGGCGTCCTCGCAGGAGGTGTCGTCGCCGATGTTGTATTTGATAAGCCATTCGACGTTGATGCCCTTGGCGGCCAGCGCTTCGGTGGCGGCGTCCTTGCCGCGGATGAAGTTGTAGGTGTAGCCCTGATCATTCTCGTCGCCGATGCAGACGAGGCCGACCTTGATGCTCTTGGCCTCGCCGTCGGCGGGGGCCTCGGCATCCTTGTTGTCCTCGGCAGGGGTCTCGGCGTCAGCCTCGGCGTCGGTCTCGGCAGCCTTGTCGTCCGCAGGGGTCTCGGTCTCGGCCTTGGTGTCGGTGTCGGCAGCGGCATCGTTGCCGGAGCCGCAGGCGACGAGGCCAAACACCATGACCGCCGCGAGCAGCAGCGCGATCAGTTTTTTCATGTTGGTTCCTCCTCAAAAATACTGGACGCGCCTGAGAAACGGCGTGCCCTGATTACGACTCTATTGTACAGGAAGTCCGAAAATTTTACAACCGCGACTTTCACGAATCCGAAAATCTGTCAGGTAATGCAAAAAATTTGCTGGGTGATATTTTGCACGAAAAAGTTCTGAATTTACCTGCAAATCCGTAGAAAAACGGAATTTTGTGAAGAAAGACAGAAAACAATTCATAAGCCCTATGCAGAATTCACAAAAATGGATTTTCATCCCGCGTTTTTTTTTACGCGTCCCGGCCCGGGGCGGAAAAGCGAAAACTTTTTCCGCAGCCTGAAAGTTTTTCGGCGGATTCCGTTGCAATTGATGGAAACTGTGGTATGATGAAAGCAAGAAAGAGGAAGCTTGGGAGATGCGGATCTGCCGAACGCAGGAGAATCTGCCGGCGCGGTCCGCGGAGCCGGCGGGCAAGCCCGTGGCGCTCATGAGCAAGCGGACAAGGTCCGCGCCATCCGGTTCCTGAACGACCGCGGCGCGCTGCGCATCACCTGGTCCGGCGACCGCTTCGACAAGCACTTCGGCCTCTCGAAGTACACACTCTATTCCTATTTATTTAGATGTAAAAACGGAGAAAGCATAGCATGATCGATCTGCGCACCGACTCCGCGGGCCTCGCCCGCGCCCGGGACCGCGTCCGGGAGAGCGGGCTGCTCCTCCCGACCCTGGCCCAGCTGCAAAATCCCGACCTCATCCCCGGCGCCGTCAAGGAGCGGCTCCGCACCGCAGGACCTTCGGACCCGGTGAACCTCTTCCGCCTCTCCTGGTACGCCGAGGGGACCGGCTTCCGGACGGAACCGAATTATGTCGAGCTGTCCCCGGCGCTGACCGGCGTGCCCTGCCGCATCCTCGTGCTGACGGGCGGCGCGGCGGAGACCGGTGCGGCCTACGGCGCGCTTCTGCCGCGGCTCGTGACGGGGCAATTGGACGCGGACCCGGTCCGCTTCCCCGGCGAGGCGGGCGAGCGGGTCGCCGCCCTGCTGGGCGCGCCCGCGGCGGAGCGGACCCTCGACCCCGCGGAGGAGGAGGGCTGCGCCCTGTGGCACTGCAGCGTGACCGGCCCGGCCCTCGCGGACCTCTTCGCGGCGGCCAGGCGGCCCGGCGAGCGGTTCGCCGCGGTGTGCCTTGCGGCGGAGGCCCCGGGCCTCACGGCGGCGGGCGACCTCCTCAAGGAGCGCTTCCCGCGCCTCAGGCTCGCGGCCAGCCGGGTGGGCGGCCCTGACGCGGACTGGCGCGCCCCCTGGACCTGCAATGTGAAGAACCTCGACCTCACGGTCCGCGCCACGGAGGAGGACTGCCTCCGGCTCCGCCGCCTCTTCGGCACCGAGGCCGGGCAGGCGTACTGCCGGACCCTGGGCCTGACGGAGCCTGAACGCGCCGCTCTGGCCCGGCTGGGGAGCGCGGACCTCGCCGCCGTCCTCGGCTGCATCCGCCTGGCGCGCTACTTTGAGCTGACGGCGGAGGACGTGGCCATCACCGTGGCCGCCGCGCCCGCCGAACCGGCGAGGGCCCCCGGCTATGACGCCGCCGCCCGGGACCACGCCTGGCTGACGACCCAGGGCACGGACGGCCTCCTGGAGCTGCGCTACCCCGACCGCCGCTGCCTCCACGCCGCCAAGGCCCCCGGCCACACCCCCGAAGCCCTCGCCGCCCTCTGGCGAGGCGAGACGTGGGACGCCCTCTACCATCAGGCCCCCGCCCTCGACCGCCTGGTCAACGAATGCAACGACGCAATATGCGGATAAGCGGAATGCCCGCCCCAATGGGGCGGGCATATTTTATGTGTTATGTGGGAGAAATGGTACCCCGCCGGAGGAGAAGCGGCGGGGGCCGGGCTTCAGCAATAGATATCTGCGCCCCAATCCGGGTATAGTGGGCTTAGAAAGCAGAGATACTAACGGATATCCCGATGTTAAGGAGGATCACACCATGGAATTGAAGGGATCGAGGACCGAGGCCAATCTGCTGGCGGCCTTTGCCGGCGAGAGCCAGGCGCGGAACAAGTACACGTTCTTTGCGAGCAAGGCGAAGAAGGAGGGCTATGAGCAGATCGCGGCTCTGTTCCAGAGGACGGCGGACAATGAGAAGGAGCACGCGAAGCTGTGGTTCAAGGAGCTGGGTCTGCTCCGGGACACCGCCGCGAATCTCCGCTCCGCCGCCGAGGGCGAGAACTACGAGTGGACCGATATGTAC
>CALICR010000042.1 GCA_938049125.1 uncultured Clostridia bacterium | reverse complement strand
TACAACAGTTCACTTTTGAGTAAACCAAAGAAATTCTCTATCACGGCGTTGTCCAGACAGTTTCCTTTGTTTGGGACTCCCTTTGGCATAAAAAACACCCCATTCCTTAGTACAAGTATTTTTTTATCATACTTGTCTAACAAATGGGGGGGCGGTTCACAGATCGGGAGGCGGGCCGCTTTTTTTGTGCGGCTCAGGCCAGCTCCTGGAAGAAGTCGGCGGTCATGTCCCGGAAGTCCCGGGCGAGCCGGGAGAGGTAGGCATCCTGGTTCCAGGAGAGGAGGATATAGCGGGAGAAGTGGACGTCGAACAACTCCCGGGTGGCGACAGAGCTGTTGTAACGGCAGTTCCAGGTGATCTCCGGGATGAGGGAGATACCGAAGTTCAGGTTGATGAGCTCCCGGAGCGTATTGGGGTTGTCACAGTAGAGGAAGGCCGAGGGCCAGAAGCCCGCCTCGCTGCAATAGTGGGTGATGATGTTGTAGAGGTTTGTGCCCTTACCCAGCGTAATGAAGGACTCGTCCCGGAGATCGTCGAAGGTGATCTCCGGCTTTTCCACCAGCCGGTGCTCCTTGGGCAGGGCCAGCACCAGCTTTTCCTTCAGCAGGATCTGATGGTGGTTGTCCTTCGGCTCGTGGGTCGAGGAGTAAATGGTGAGGTCGCACTTCTCGTTTTCGAAGTGCTCGGCGTTTTGGAAGATGCGGAAGTTCGTCTCCGGGTGGAGCTTCCGGAAGCGCTGGAGCAGGGCGGGAAGGAAGAGCGACGCAGACTGGACCGAGAGGGACAGGGTGTTCGTCTCCCGGCGGCAGTAGTCCGCCAGCTCCGCCTTGGCGCTCTCCACGGAGGAAAGGACCGAATTGGCATATTTCAACAGGATCTCCCCCTTCTCGTTCAGGACGATCTCCTTGCCGACCCGGTCGAACAGCTCCGTCTCCAGCTCCTTCTCCAGCCGTTTGATGGTCTGGCTCAGGGCGGGCTGGGTGATGTGCAGGCAGGCGGCTGCCTTGGAGATGTGCTGAAAACGGGCGGTGACCTGGAAATAATAGAGCTGGAGCAGTTCCATGACATGACCTCCTGATATAATCTAAATCATATGGATACAGAAAATTATATAAGTTCTAAATTCGGATTTCAAGAGGGAAGCGAAAAAATTCCATAATTTGGAAAGCAGATTATATGAAATTCACGGTTAATAAGTCGAGGATAATATACACATTATAAAAAACGAAATATACATATTTAAAAAACTATGATAAGATGGGAGCGTGAGAGGCAGTGCGGGTGCGCCCGTACCGCAAAAATGGGAACGAAAAAAGAAAGGAGATACCATGAAAGACGCGAAGATCACACAGGCGTATGAATACGTGGACAGCCACAAGGAAGAGATTCTGAGCCTGCTGGAGGAGTTCGTGGAGACGCCGAGCTGCAGCCGCGAGCCGGAGGTCATGCCTGCGGCGACGGAGTGGGTCCGCACCCTGCTGGACCGCGAGGGCTTCACGGTCCGGAGCTGGGACGTCGGTCACGGCAATGCGCCGGTGCTTGTGGCGGACCTGAAGGGGCAGGAGGAGGGCCGTCCGGTCATCTTCTCCGGCCACTATGACACGGCGCTGCCCCGGGCGCTGTCCGAGCAGAATCCCTTCCGTGTCGAGGACGGCAAGGTCTACGGCACCGGCACCCTGGATATGAAAGGCGGCATCACCATCGCCATCTACGCCGTGCGCGCGGCGGTCAAGGCGGGCTACCGCGGCCCCATCCGCTTCATCCTGGCGGGCGACGAGGAGATCAATCACCTCGGCTCCCGGGCGGCGGAGATCATGAAGGAGCAGGCCAAGGGCGGCCTCTGTGCCTTCAACATGGAGACCGGCCTCATCAGCAACAAGCTGGCCGTCTTCCGCAAGGGCGGCACCCGCTGCCGCATCACCACCCACGGCGTCGAGGCCCATGCGGGAAACGACTTCACCAAGGGCCGCAGCGCCATCGTCGAGATGGCCTATAAGGTCGTGGACATCCATAACCTGACGGACCTCACCGTGGGCACCACCATGAACATCGGCACCATCCAGGGCGGCACCATCTTCAACGCCGTCCCCGCCAAGTGCGAGGCCGTTGTGGATATGCGCTTCGAGAAGAACGAGGAGCTGGAGCGGGCCAAGAAGAACCTCAAGGCCGTCTGCGAAAAGACCTACATCGACGGCACCACCACGGAGATGGAGTACATCGACGTCATGCACGTGTTCGAGACCACCGACGGCGGCCTGAAGCTGCTCTCCTTCCTCCAGGAGACGGCGGAAGCCACGGGCCTCCGGGAGGTCGGCAAGGCGGTCCTGGGCGGCAGCTCTGACGCGGCCTACATCACCATGGCCGGTGTGCCGACGGTCTGCTCCGCCGGCTCTATGGGCGAGTGGAACCACACCGTCCGCGAGTACATCGAGCAGGATTCCCTGGCAGAGCGGGCCAAGCTGTACGCAGGCGCGCTGCTGCGGATGGACGAATTCAAGGCGGCCATGGCCTGAGCCGCCGCTGATTGAGAGGGATAAAAAAATGGAGAAACAGAAAAAGAAATTCAAGATGCCGCACGGCTGGATCATCATCATTATCCTGTTGCTGATCGCCTGCGTGCTGACCTACATCGTGCCCGCCGGTGAATACGCGCGCTACGCCGATGAAGCCACGGGCAAAAACATTGTCGATCCGAACTCCTTCGCCTATGTGGACAGCAGCCCGGTCTCCCCGCTGCGTATCCCCAAGCTGTTTATTGAAACCTGTGTCAGCAACGCGACGCTGATCTTCGTCATCATGTTCATCACCGGCGCGCTGGGCATCGTCATGGAGACCGGTATGCTGACCGCCTTCTGCACGAAGCTCGTCCGCTTCTGCTCCAAGAAGGGCCGCGAGAAGTTCTTCATCCCGCTGGTCATGTTCATGTTCGCGGTCCTGGGCACCACCCAAAGCACCGACAAGGTCATCGCCTTTGCGCCCCTTGGCGTTATGCTGGCGCTGTCCATGGGCTATGACGCCATCGTCGGCATCGCCATCGTCCTCTGCGGCGTCGGCGTCGGCTTCAGCGGCGGTTCCCTCGGCATCGTGACACCCCTGGCCCAGGAGATTGCGGAGCTTCCGCTCTACTCCGGCGTGACCTGGAGACTTGTCATCACCTTCATCCTCTACGTCATCACCTGCATCTACACCTGCAGGTATGCGGCGAAGGTCAAGGCCAACCCGCAGGCCAGCTACCTCTACGGCGTCGAGGGCGTCATGACCTTTGACACCGACGAGAGCAAGGACATCAAGATCACCTGGCGTCATACCCTGGTCCTCATCGCCTTCGTGGCCAGCCTGGGCATCATGGTCTACGGCTGCCTGAAGCTGAAGTGGGGCTTCGCTGAGATCGGCACCGTGTTCCTCTGGATGGGCATCGTCTGCGGCCTCCTCGGCGGCATGACCCCCAGCAAGATGTGCAAGGTCTTCATTGCGAACCTCGGCAAGGGCGCCGGCGCTGCCATCGTGGTCGGCCTTGGCGCGACCGTCAGCACCATCCTCACCAAGGGCATGATCATCGACACTGTCGTCCATGCCTGCGCCGGTGTGCTGGTCCACACCCCGAAGTTCCTCGCCGGTCCTGTCATGTACATCTTCACGGCTCTGATGAACTGCCTGATCCCCTCCGGCAACGGCAAGGCGGTCGTGCTGATGCCGATCCTGACCCCGCTGTCCGACCTCATCGGCGTCAGCCGTCAGACCACCGTCACCGCGTACCTCATGGGCGACGGCCTCTGCAACTACATCCTGCCCCATGCGGCTGCTCTGATGGGCTTCCTTGGCCTTACCAATGTGCCGTATGAGAGGTGGATCAAGTTCATGATGAAGCTGTTCCTGATTCAGTCCGTGGCGGCCATCTTCATCTGCGCCATCGGCCAGACCTTCGGCGGCTGATCGTTTCCGCGAACAGAAATTCCCTCTGTTCCGATGCGCAAAGAGCCGTGCAGCAACTCTGCTGCACGGCTCATTTTATCTGGCTTTTTGCCCCAAGCTCTGGTAGAATAAAGAAAACAAACGGAACGGAGCGGACCATGGAACCCTTTTACTACACCAAGATGACGAGGGACGAGCAGGCGGCCTACCGCGCGCTGCTGGACTGCCTGCTGGCCCAGCGGACGGAATGCCCGGTCCCGGCCCTGACGCGGCGGGCGCTGAGCGACGTCTTTTTCCGCCTGCGGCTGGATCACCCGGAGATCTTCTGGGCCGTGACGTTCCGCTACCGCACGGAGCCGGGCGCGGACCGGATCACGGTCCTGCCCGAATATCTCTTCGACCCGGCGAAGGTCCGGGCCCACCGCCGGGCGCTCCAGTCCCGGGTGGAGAAGCTGGCCCGGCCCATGCTGGGCGCGCCGCCGCTGGAGCAGGAGCGGTACATCCACGACCTCCTCTGCGGCAGCGTGCGCTATGACAAGCTGAAAAAGCCCTACTCCCACGAGATCATCGGCCCCCTGGGCCACGGCGTGGGCGTCTGCGAGGGCATCGCAAAGTCCGTGAAGGTGCTCTGCGACGCCATAGACCTCTGGTGCATGATCGCCCACTGCGGCAACAACCCGGCCAAGGGCATCAAGTACCAGCACACCTGGAACATCGTGCGTCTGGACGGGACCTATTACCATCTGGACGTCACCTTTGACAACACGCTGAGCGCCGAGTCGGGCGGAGCGCGGCTGCTGCGCTACGACTATTTCAACCTCGACGACAAGCAGGTCTTCCGGGACCACGAGCCGCTCATCGCCCCGGCCCCGGCCTGTACCGACGGGACGCGGACCTATTACCGGACCCAGAAGCTCTCCTTCACGAAGCCCGAGGAGGCGGAGAACCGCGCCCGGCAGGCGGCGAAAAAGGGGAAGCCGCTGGTGTTCCAGTGGCGCGGCGGGCCGCTGACGGGGGAGACCCTGACCATGCTGGTGGAGCTGCTGCGCCGGGCCGGGGAGGAGCGGCAGAAGCAGGCGGTCATCCGCATCAACCGTCCCCAGGGCGTCCTGGCAGTGCGCTACGAGGCCGGTGCCGCCGCCTCCGTCACGGAGCAGGAGGCCAACGAGGGCGAGACGCTCCCCGAGGCATGAGAAAAACCGCCGCGCCCGCGTCTGCGGGGGCGGCGGCTCCGTATGCATCAGTCCCGGGGGGACCGCTTTCGGATGTGGAGACCCGGAAGCTGGGGGGCCAGCAGGTCGAGAAAATAGGTGACGGCCAGCAGGTCGGCGCTGCCGCCGGGGCTGAGATTCTTCTTGATGAAGATGTCGTCCATCTCCGGCAGCACAGCGAGGATGTCTGCCGAGGAG
>CALICR010000041.1 GCA_938049125.1 uncultured Clostridia bacterium | reverse complement strand
AACATCATCCCCTCCTCCACCGGCGCCGCCAAGGCCGTGGGCAAGGTCATCCCCGAGCTGAACGGCAAGCTGACCGGTATGTCCATGCGTGTTCCCACCCTGGACGTCTCCGTCGTCGACCTGACCGTCAACCTGTCGAAGCCCGCCAAGTACGAAGAGATCTGCGCCGCCATGAAGGCCGCCGCTGAGGGCGAGCTGAAGGGCATTCTGGGCTACACCGAGGATGCGGTGGTCTCCTCCGACTTCCTGGGCGATACCCGCACCTCCATCTTCGACGCCAAGGCCGGCATCGCGCTGACCGACACCTTCGTGAAGGTCGTCTCCTGGTACGACAACGAGATCGGCTATTCCAACAAGGTCCTCGACCTCATCCGCCATATGTACAGCGTCGACCACAAGTAAGCTTCCAAAAAAGCAGGCACCGCGCCGTCCCAGCCGGGACGGCGCGGTTTTTGTCTGCCCGTCTGCCCGGGCCGGAGACAGGAAAACGGCGGCCAGGTTCGCCTTCCTGTCCGCCGTTTCCGTATTGAGAGAGAGGAAAAATGAAAAAGACTGTCAGCCCCAACTGACAAAGATATCATACCCGATCCTGCCATGAAATATGCAGATTTTTCGTGAAGGAATTGTGAACGTTCTGGAAACATCCGGGAAAATGGGCAGGAAAAACGGACAGGCGGCCGACCTGTCCGTTTTTCGGGGATACAGAAGAGAGGAAAATGAAAAAGCCATCTTGCTTGTCTTTATCTTATCGGAAAGATATTAAAAAGGGTAGGCTGCGTTTGTTAAATAAGTATGAATCATTTCCTGCAAAATTTCTGCCCGGATGCGGTAAAATTGGGGCTGTTCTCCGGCGGCCGGATGTGATATAATATAAAATAACGATATTTGCCCTATGGAAGGGCGGAGGCGAGACCTATGGACGAACTTCATCTCGAAAAAGAGGACCTGGACCGCATCAGCGAGCTTCAGGCCCAGAAGGACGCGGCGGAGCACTATACGGAGCGGCCCAAGTCCCAGCGCGTGCTGGCCTGGATCTGCCTCGGGCTGCTGGCCGTGGGCATTTTCTTTTACTGCTACTGGCAGATCCTGCCCCAATGAGGATTTTGGGCATTGATCCGGGCTATGCCACCATCGGCTTCGGCCTGGTGGAGGCGGCGCGCGGCCAGTATCAGATGCTGCGCTACGGCGCCGTCACCACGCCGCCGGGCATCCCCTTTCCGCGGCGGCTGGAAATTCTCTACGACGACATGCTTCAGCTCCTCTCGGATACCCGGCCCGAGGCCGTCTCCATCGAGGAGCTGTTCTTCGGCCGCAACATCACCACCGGCATCGACGTGGCCCACGGCCGCGGCGTCATCCTGCTGGCGGTGCAGAAGCGCGGCGTTCCCTGCTTTGAATATACGCCCATGCAGGTGAAGCAGTCCGTGGTCGGCTACGGCAAGGCCACGAAGCTGCAGGTCATGGACATGACGCGGCGGCTGCTCCGGCTCGAGGCCACGCCCCGGCCCGACGACGCGGCGGACGCTCTGGCGCTGGCCCTCTGCCACGCCCGGTCCACGACCTCGCTGCTCAGCCGCCTGGGCCGGTCTTAGGAGGCACCATGTTTTTTCACTATCTTTGCGGGAAGATCGCCGCGCTGGAGGAGAATCTGGCGGTGGTGGACTGCGGCGGCGTCGGCTTCGAGTGCGCCGTGTCGTCCTACACCCTGGCCCAGCTCCGGATGGGCGAGGTGCAGAAGCTCTATACCGTGTGCAGCGTCAGGGAGGACGCCTTCGAGATATTTGGCTTTGCCACCCGGGAGGAAAAGCGCTGCTTCGAGCTGCTGACCTCCGTGGGCGGCGTCGGTCCCAAGGTCGCGCTGAACATCCTCTCCGCCGTGACGCCCTCGGGCGTCCAGCTGGCCGTGGCCACCGGAGACGAGAAGTCCCTCACCGCCGCCCAGGGTGTCGGCAAGAAGCTGGCCCAGCGCATCCTGCTGGAGCTGAAGGATAAGCTGAAGCCGGACGGGACCGGGGCGCTGCCCGCGGCCTCCGGAACGGCGGCGGTGCGCGGAGGCGGAAAGGCGGCGGAGGCCGCCGCGGCCCTGGCGGCCCTGGGCTACACCCAGGGCGAGATCGCCCTGGCCATGAAGGACCTGGACACCGAGACCCTGTCCGTGGAGGAGCTGGTACGCCAGGCCCTCCGAGCCATGGTCATGAAGCTGTAAGGAGGCCTGAACCGTGAGCATCGACTATTCCGAGGAGATGAGCGCCCCGCTCGTCACCACCAGCCTGACGCCCCAGGACGAGGGCGAGGTCTCCCTGCGCCCCCGGCTGCTGGCGGATTACACCGGCCAGGAGAAGGCCAAGGGCAACCTCTCCGTCTATATCGAGGCGGCCCGCCGCCGGAATGAACCGCTGGACCACGTGCTGCTCTACGGCCCGCCGGGCCTGGGCAAGACGACGCTGGCCGGCATCATCGCCAACGAGATGGGCGCGGGCATCCGCATCACCTCCGGCCCGGCCATCGAGAAGGCCGGCGACCTGGCGGCGCTGCTGACGAACCTGGCTCCCGGCGACGTCCTCTTCGTGGACGAGATCCACCGGCTGAACCGGGCCGTGGAGGAGATCCTCTACCCGGCCATGGAGGATTTCGCCATCGACATCATCATCGGCAAGGGCCCGTCGGCCAACTCCATCCGGCTGGACCTGCCGAAATTCACCCTCATCGGGGCTACGACCCGGGCGGGCCAGCTCTCGGCCCCGCTGCGGGACCGCTTCGGCGTCTCGCTCCGGCTGGAGCTCTACACCACTGAGGAACTGACGCGCATCGTGACGCGGTCCGCGTCGCTGCTGGGCATGGAGATCGACCCGGAGGGCGCGAAGGAGATCGCGTCCCGGTCCCGGGGCACGCCCCGCATCGCCAACCGGATGCTCCGCCGCGTCCGGGATTTTGCCCAGATCTTCTACGGCGGCGTCATCACCCGGGCGGCGGCGGACGACGCCCTCAGCCGCCTCGAGATCGACAAGCTGGGCCTGGATGCCATCGACCGGCGGATGCTGACCGCCATCATCCGGAACTACGGCGGCGGCCCTGTGGGCCTCGAGACCCTGGCCGCCACCATCGGCGAGGAGGCCGTCACGCTGGAGGACGTTTATGAGCCGTACCTCATGCAGCTGGGCTTCCTGACCCGTACGCCCCGGGGACGCTGCGTCACCGCCGCAGCCTACGATCATCTGCATCTGGAGCGCCCGGACGGGCAGCTTCAGTTCTGAGCTTGGGAGGAAGAACCATGGGAAAACTGTTTGGGACCGACGGCATCCGCGGTGTCGCCAATGAGACGCTGGACAGCCAGCTGGCCTACCGCATCGGCCAGGCCGCAGCATTGGTGCTGGGCCGGGACAAGAAGCCGCTGTTCCTCATCGGCCGGGACACCCGCATCTCCGGGGATATGC
>CALICR010000040.1 GCA_938049125.1 uncultured Clostridia bacterium | reverse complement strand
CACCTCGAGGCCGGGGAGAGGCCCGCCTATACGGAACAGGACCTGGCCCGGGAAATGGACCGGAGCAAGGAATTCGGTCTGCTGGTGGGTGAGGTCCAGCGGCGGCTGGGCCGGACGCTCTCCACGGAGGAGCTGAAAATCCTCCTGGCCCTGCGGGACTACCTGCGCCTGCCCGATGAGGTCATCTCCATTCTCATCTCCTTCTGCACCCAACGCAACCGGGCGCGGGGCAATTCCCGGGCACCGTCCATGCGCACCATCGAAAAAGAGGCCTACCTCTGGGCCGACAACGGCATCGACACACTGGAGGCCGCCGCGGCTTATATGCAGCAGCAGCTCCTGCGGCAGTCCAAGCTGGGCAGCATCCGCCACGCATTGCAGATCAACGACCGCCGCCTGACACCCAGTGAGGAAAAATACATCCTGAAATGGCTGGAAATGGGCTTCGGCGAGTCGGAGATCCTGCTGGCCTACGACCGGACCTGCCTCCACGCTGGGGGCCTCAAATGGCAGTACATGAATTCCATCCTGACGAGCTGGCAGCAGCAGAACCTGTACACCGTGGATCAGATTCAGAAATATGACCGTGCGCCGGCCAAGCCCGGCGCGGCGGCCGCGGCCCGGCAGACGGCCAGCGCCGTCGATCCCATGGCGGTCCGCGCCATTCACCGGCTGATGAACGAGGAGGAGAAGCGCTGATGGCCTATTCGGAAGAAATTCTCCGCCGCGCCAAGGCCCGGCTGGCCCAGGCCCGCCAGGAGCAGCAGGAGACCTACGAGGCCCACCTGCGGGAGGCCTACGCCCGTTATCCCCGGCTCCAGGAAATCGATCGGGAGCTGCGTGCCACCATGGCCCAGGTCGTGGCCACCGCCTTCCGCAGCGGCGAGGACCCGGAGCAGGCCATCACGGAACTCCGGGACAAGAATCTCGCCCTCCAGCAGGAGCGCGAGTGGATCCTGGAGGCCTCGGAGCTGGACCCGGACTTTCTCGACGACACGCCGGTCTGCACGAAGTGCGGCGGCACGGGCTACCTCGGGGCCACCATGTGCGACTGTCTGCGGGAGCTGTGCCGCTCCGAGCAGAAAAAGGAGCTTTCTTCCCTGATTGGCAGCGGGAAGGAGCGCTTCGCGGCCTTCCGCCTCGACTATTACTCCGACAAGCCCGACCCGAACTGGGGTGTCAGCCCCCGGGCGCTCATGACGAGGACTCTGGAGCAGTGCCGGTCCTATGCGGCAAACTTTTCGCTCCAGTCCCCCTCCCTGCTGTTCTCCGGCAACCCGGGGCTTGGAAAGACGTTTCTCTCCGGCTGCATCGCCCGGGCCGTGGCGGACCGCGGCTTCTCCGTGGTTTACGACACCGCCATCCACATCATTTCGGACTATGAGGCCGTCAAGTTCCGGGAGACCAGCGAGGAGAGCCGCGACGCCCTGCGGCGCTACACCGCCTGCGACCTGCTCATCATCGACGACCTCGGTACGGAGCTGGTCACGCAGTTCACCCTCTCAGTCCTCTATCAGGTGCTGAACAGCCGCATCATTGAGAATCTGCCCACCATCGTCTCCACGAACCTGGATTCCACGGGCATCCGGAGCCGATACACGCCGCAGATTGCCTCCCGGCTCCTCGGGACCTTCGATCTCGTGCGGTTCCTCGGTGACGACATACGGCTGCGCGGAAAATAAGCAAAAAGCCGGGCCTGAACGCTGGTTCAGGTCCGGCCTCTGTGCGCCTCAGGCGTTTTGGAGATAGCGCTCCGCAATGGCAAGCTGCTCCGGCGTGTTGACGCCGAGGATCTGCTCGTTCAGCTCCGCCGTGTAGACGGCCACGCGGCCGCCGCGCTGCTTCATCAGCGCTGGAACGTCCGTCAGGTAGTATTCCTTCTGGGCGTTGTCGCAGCGCAGCAGCTCGAGGCAGGCCAGCAGCTCCCGGCAGTCGAAGGCATAGATGCCCACGTTCAGCTCCCGGATGGCCTTCTCCTCCGGGGTACAGTCCCGGTCCTCCACGACCCGCAGGAACTCGCCGTTCACGTCCTTGATCACGCGGCCGTAGGGCAGCTTTTCCTCAGTGGTGCCGGAGAGCAGGGTGCAGACGGCCCCGGAGGCCTCGTGCCGCTCCAGCAGCCCGCGGTAGACCTCCTCCTTCAGCAGCGGCATGTCGCCGTAGCAGACAAGGATGGTGCCGTCGAAGTTCCGCAGAAAGTCCCCGGCGCAGCGGACCGCGTGGCCCGTGCCGAGCTGCGGATCCTGCACGGCGTGGGGATAGTCCGGGAACGCCGCGATGACGTCCTCCCGGCGGTAGCCGACCACCAGAACGGTGTCCTCCTTCGGCACAAAATGCAACGTATTCAGGACATAATAGAGCAGCGGCCTTCCGCAGGCCTGGCGCAGCACCTTGGGCATGGTATTGGTCTCCGTCATCATCCGGGTGCCCTTGCCGGCCGCCAGAACGACCGCCTTGATCGGTTTCATAGTTGGTTCCTCCTCGCTTCCGTTTCTCTCAGTGTACGACATCCGGCGCGGAATTGCAATCCCATCTTGCGTCCGCTTTGCTTCCATGATAAGATAAAAGAAAAACGAGGTTTTTTATGCTGGACTTCAAACCCCTGTCCCCGGCGGACAGCAGCTGGCTTCAGCCCATTCTCTGCCGCACGCCGCGTCTCACCTGCGAATCCTCCCTCTGCTGCATGACCGCCTGGGGCTTCGGCAGCATCGCCGCCTGCGGCGATTTCTATGTTCCTATGGTCACAAACGAGGGCATCTCCTTTTACCTCCCGCCCCTGGGCGGCGAGGATTACTCCGCCATCCTCCCGGCGCTGCTGGAGGACAGCCACGAGCGCGGCATCCCATTCCGCCTCTTCGGTGTCACGGCCCAGGATAAGGCCTGGCTGGAGACCCAGGGCCGCTTCGAGTTCACGGCGAATCGCGATTTCTTCGACTACCTCTATGATATCGAGGCCCTCTGCAATCTCAGCGGCCACAAGCACCAGGCCAAGCGGAACCACATCAATCGCTTTACCGAGGAATATCCGGACTGGCGCAGCGAGCCGATCACGGCGGAGACGCTGCCTGAATGCCGCGACATGGCCGACGAATGGTACCGCGAGCACTTCGCCGCCGGGGTGGACCCTGCCGACTTCGACTGGGAGCGCCGAGCCTTCGCCTACTCGCTGGACCACTACGGGGAATTCGGCTTCGACGGCCTGCTCATCCGGGCTGGCGGGCGAGTCGTCGCCTTCTCCCTCGGCGCGCCGCTGAGCGAGACGGTCTATGACGTCAATTTTGAGAAGGCCTTCTCCTCCGTTACCGGGGCTTATACCATCATTAATCGAGAATTTGCCCGCATGGTACACGAGCGCTATCCCTCCATCTGCCTGCTGGACCGGGAGGACGACATGGGCGTCGAGGGCCTCCGGAGCGCCAAGCTCTCCTACCATCCTGCGGAAATACAGGAAAAATATCTGGTTACGCTGAAGGAGGACCCCCATGCGGCTGGCTGAACCTGCGGACCGTCCGGCGCTGACGGAGCTCTGGAATACCTGCTTCGGCGATGATTCGACGGAGATCGAAGCGTTTTTTGACCGGCTCTGGCCGGAAATCCATATTTTTGTGACTGAGGACGTCGCCGCCATGGCCACAGCCCTTCCGGTCCGCTGGCAGAGTAAGCGCGCCGCCTACCTCTACGCCGTAGGCACGGACCCGGAGCAGCGCGGCCAGGGTCTCTGCCGCAGGCTGCTGAGTGAGGCCGAGGACTGGCTCAGAGAACAGGGCTTCTCCTATGCACTGCTGTCCCCCGCCGGTACGTCGCTGTTCCCCTTCTATGAAGCGCTCGGCTATGCCGTCAGCTTCTACTGCCGCCGCTGCACCTTCCTCGGCATGGCGACGGGCACGGCGGTCCGCTTCGTCAACCCGGAGGAATACGCAGCGGCGCGGGCGAAATACGCCCCGGAAGGCGGCGTGGAGTACCCCGTCTCCCTGCTGGAGCTGCAGAGCGGCATCGGCCCGCTGGTCGAGATTGCGGGCCTCGGCTGTGCCGCACTGGAGCAGACCATGGGCGGCTACACGGCCCGGGAGCTGCTCTCCCCGGACCCGCAGGCCGCGGCAGCGGCCATCTGCTCCCGCCTGTCCCTGCACGGCCTTCCCTCCCGGCTGCCCGGCGGCGACACGCCCTTTGCCATGGCCAAGTCCCTGGACGGCAGTCCCCTCGCGCCCTCCTATCTGGGCCTTGCCTTTGAATGATACAGACGGCCCCCGGCGGAGCTTCCGCCGGGGGCCGCTTTTTGCTCAGATGGTGATGAGCTCGTACTCGTCATTGCCGAGGCCGATCTTTTTGCCGTGGGTGATCTGGCCGCGCCAGTCCGTCACCGGATGCGCCGCCTTCAGCGGCGCCTCGGTCGCGCCCTCGATGACGCTGCCCGGCTGGGGCAGCTTGCTGTTAACCGCCTCGCAGCAGGCCATGTCCAGCGCCACCGGGTCGAAGGAGGCGAACATGCCGATATCCGGCACGATGGGCACGTCGTTGTTGTTGCGGCAGTCGCAGTTCGGCGACACGTCCATGACCAGGCTGATATGGAAGGAGGGCCGATTCTGGAGCACCGCCTTGGCATACTCGGCGATCTTGCAGTTCAGCACCTCCAGCGCCTCATCGTGGGCGGGCTTGATGGCATCCATGGGACATACGGCGATGCAGCGGCCGCAGCCCACGCACTTCTTGTGGTCGATGAACACGACGCCGTCCCTGAGCGTCGGCGCGTCGTGGGCACAGATCTTCTGGCAGCAGCAGCAGCCGATGCAGGCATCCTCGTTCACGAAGGGCTTTCCTGCCGAATGCATCTCCATTTTCCCGGCCCGAGAGCCGCCGCCCATACCGACGTTCTTCAGTGCGCCGCCCATGCCCGCCATCTCGTGGCCCTTGAAGTGGTTCAAGGAGATGACGACATCCGCGTCCATCAGGGCGCTGCCGATCTTTGCCTCGTGGACATACTCGCCGTCCACGGGCACGATCCGCTCCTCGCCGCCCTTGAGGCCGTCGGCGATGAGCACATGACATCCCGTCGAGAAGGGGGAAAATCCGTTCTCATAGGCCGTGTCCAGGTGATCCAGCGCGTTTTTCCGGCTGCCGACGTAGAGCGTGTTGCAGTCCGTCAGGAAGGGCTTGCCGCCCAGCTCCTTGATGAGGTCCGCCACGGCCTTGGCGTAGTTCGGCCTGATGAAGGAGAGATTGCCCAACTCACCGAAATGGATCTTGATGGCAGCATACTTGTTCTTGAAATTGATCTGATCCATGCCCGCCGTCAGCATCAGGCGCTTCAGCTTCTGGATGCGGTTTTCGTCGCTCGTGGTTCGGAAGCTCGTGAAGTAAACCTTGGAACGTTCCATCAGATTTTTTCCTTTCCTATGTTTTGTATTTTCTGCTCTCTGCCACTGCCAGCTCGTCGCAGCGGTTGTTTTTTGGGTTCTCCGCGTGGCCCTTGACCCAGTGGTAATGGACCTCATGCCGCGCGATCTCCGGGAGCAGCTGCTCCCAGAGATCGACGTTCAGCGCGGGCTTTTTGTCGGATTTGATCCAGCCCCGCTTTTTCCAGCCGTAGACCCAGCCCTTCTGGAGGGCGTCGATGACGTACTTGGAATCGGAGTAGAGCTCCACGGTGCACGGCTCCTTGAGCCGCCGCAGGGCCTCCAGCACGGCGGTCAGCTCCATGCGGTTGTTGGTGGTGGAGGGATCTCCGCCGGAGATTTCCTTCTCCACACCGCGGAAACTCAGGATGGCGCCCCAGCCGCCGGGGCCGGGGTTGCCGCTGCACGCGCCGTCCGTGTAGATGATGACTTCTTTCATAGCAGGCTCAGGCCTCCTGCTCCGCTTCCTCCCGGGCGACGCGTTCCACGCCGATGACCCGGCTGCCCGGCTCCACCCGCATGACGATAACGCCCTGGGTGCCGCGCTTGTAGACGTTGATGTCCGACGCGGGCATTCGGATGATGACGCCGCCGTTTTCGATGAGCATAATGTCGTCCTCATCGCTGACGACGCGGACACCTGCGACCTTGCCGGTCTTCTCCGTGAGGTTATAGTTCTTGACGCCCTTGCCGCCGCGGCCCGGCACCTGCCGGGTGCCGTCCTCGGCCTGGCGGAGGTAGTCCTCCAGCGCCGTCCGCTTGCCGTAGCCCAGCTCCGTAACGGTCAGGAGCTGCTTGCCCTCCTCGTAGAGCTCGGAGCCGACCACGTAATCGCCCGGGTCGAGCTTGATGCCGCGCACACCTGCGGCCTCGCGGCCCATCGCGCGCACATCGGTCTCCTGGAAGCAGGTAGCCATACCGTCGTGGGTGGCGATAACGACCTTGTCGGAACCGGAGGTGCGGAACACGGAAATCAGCTCATCGCCCTCCTCCAGCGTCAGCGCGCGGATGCCGCCGCGGCGGATGGTATCGAGGGCCTTGAGCACGATGCGCTTGACGGTGCCGTTCTTCGTCACCATCATCAGGTACTCATCCTCCCGGAATTCGCGGAGCAGCACCATGGCGGTGACGCGCTCACCGGGGTTCAGGGGCAGAACGTTTACGATGGCGGTGCCGCGGGCCGTCCGGCTGGCCTCAGGAATCTGGTAGCCCTTTCGGTTATGGACGCGGCCCTGGTTCGTGAAGAACAGGATCATGTCGTGGGTCGAAGCAATGAAGAGGGAACGGACATAATCCTCCTCCTT
>CALICR010000039.1 GCA_938049125.1 uncultured Clostridia bacterium | reverse complement strand
ATCGAGTACCGTCTCGACAAGACCAACATCATCCACTGCCCCATCGGCAAGGTGTCCTTCGGTCCCGAAAAGCTGACCGAGAACATGAACACCCTGATCGGCGCCGTCGTGAAGGCCAAGCCCGCGGCTGCCAAGGGCCAGTATATCCGGAGCTGCGTCGTCGCCTCCACCATGGGCCCCGGCGTCAAGGTCAATACCAGCAAATATTGATCGGTCATCAAAATAATTCTTGACATTTGTCAGGGATTTTGTTAGAATAATCTGGCTGCCAAAGACAGCAGGTTGGTCTTCGGACCGGAAATCCTGCCGAGGCGACGCTCAATGATGCTTCATTCAGTGTCCTCGTGTCCTTTGGCACGAGGACATTCTTTATTTGGAGGTGAACCTAATGCCCAACGCAAAGGTACTTGAAAGCAAAAAGGCAATCGTGGAAGATCTGACTTCCAAGATTCAGGGTGCGACTTCCGTCGTGTTCGTGGACTACAGCGGCATCACCGTCGCGCAGGACACCGAGCTCCGCAAGCAGTTCCGTGAGGCAGGCGTCCACTACAGCGTCGTGAAGAACACGCTGACCCGTCTGGCTTCCCGTGACGCCGGCTACACCGAGTTCGACGAGCTTCTGAACGGTACGACTTCCATGGCCGTCACCACCGAGGACCCCATCGCTCCCGCCCGCATCGTCTGCGAGTTTGCCAAGAAGAACAAGGACGTTCTGAAGATCAAGGGCGGCTTCGTGGAAGGAAAGGTTCTGTCTGTTGACGAACTGAAGTCCTTCGGCGAACTGCCTTCCAAGAACGCACTCGTTGCCCAGGTGCTCGGAACCTTCTTGGCTCCCATCACCAGCCTGGCCTTCGTGCTGGATCAGATCTGCCAGCAGAAGGGCGGCGCCCCCACAGCCGAAGAAGCTGCCGAATAATTTATTTCAACATTACTTCAACTAGGAGGAACTTAAAATGGCTAGCGAAAAAATCAATGCTATGATCGAAGAAGTTAAGTCCCTGACCGTCCTCGAGCTGGCTGAGCTTGTTCACGCTCTGGAAGAGACCTTCGGCGTTTCCGCCGCTGCTGCCGCTGTTGCTGCTCCCGCCGCCGGCGCTGCTGAGGTCGAAGAAAAGACCGAGTTCGACGTCGTCCTGAAGGAGATCGGCGCCGAGAAGATCAAGGTCATCAAGGTCGTCCGCGAGATTACCGGCCTGGGCCTGAAGGAAGCCAAGGAGCTGGTCGACAACGCTCCGAAGACCCTGAAGGAAGGCATTTCCAAGGACGACGCCGAGGCCATGGCCGCGAAGTTCAAGGAAGTCGGCGCTACCTGCGAGATCAAGTAAGATATCTCTCAAGCTGCTGCAAAAGCACCCATGCCCTGCATGGGTGCTTTTTTGCGCGGTATGTGCCTCCCGGGACGCAGTCTCCTCCCTCCCCAACAAAAAACGCGGACACGGCTTTGGACCGCGTCCGCGTATCTTGTTATTCGCCGCAGGCGTCCAGGAGGACACGGACAAGCTCGTCGCGCCCCGTCCCCTTTTCTGCTGAGAAGGGAATCAGGCGGCAGTCCTCGGGCAGGCCCAGGGTCGCCCGGATGCATGCAAGGTTCCCCTCGATCTCGCTCTTCCTGCACTTGTCAAGCTTGTTGGCCACCACGACGAAGGGACGGCCGCTCTGCTTGAAGTAGTCGGCCATGACAATGTCGTTGGCCGTCGGCTTGTGACGCGCGTCCACGAGCATGACGCCGAGGGTGATAAGGTCCGGCTCCTGGAAATAGCGCTCCATGAGCCGCGCCCAGCGGTCCTTCTCCGCCTTGGAGACCTTGGCGAAGCCGTAGCCCGGCAGGTCCACAAGGTAGGCAGTCTCATCGATGAGAAAATAGTTGATATGGACCGTCTTGCCCGGTGCCGCGCCGACCCGGGCGAAGTTTTTGCGCTGTAAAATTCGGTTGATGACCGAGGATTTGCCCACGTTGGACTTGCCTGCGAAGGCGAACTGAGGCCGTCCGTCCCGGCGGAAGTCCGCCGGGGCCGCGGCGGAGGTCACGAATTCGACCTTTTGGAAATTCATGGTCCCTCCTTACTGCCGGAGGTCCGGCTTCCGCTCTCGCTTCGGCGCAGGCACCGGCATGGGCGCGCCGGCGCTCTCCGGTGCAGCGGCGGCCTCGGGCAGCGGTTGGGCCGGAAGCTCCAGCGCCGCCTCCAGCACCTGGTCCACATGGCGGACCGGGATGAAATTCAGCGCCCGGCGCACCGTCTGATCGATCTCCTCCAGGTCCTTGCGGTTGTCCTCGGGCAGGATGACCGTGCGGATGCCGTGCCGCAGGGCGGCCATGGTCTTCTCCTTCAGACCGCCGATGGGCAGGACCCGGCCCCGGATGGAAATTTCGCCGGTCATGGCGATGTCATGGCGGACCGGCGTGCCGGTCAGCGCCGACACCATGGCCGTGCAGACCGTGATGCCCGCCGAGGGGCCGTCCTTGGGCACCGCGCCCTCGGGGAAGTGGACGTGGATGTCCTTGGTCTTGTAGAAATCCGGGGCGATGTGCAGCTGCTCCGTCCGGGAGCGGATGTAGCTCATGGCCGCCTGGACCGACTCCGTCATCACCTTGCCGAGGTTGCCCGTCAGCTCCAGCTTACCGGAGCCGTCCACGACGTTGACCTCCACCTCCAGGGTCTCGCCGCCCACGGAGGTCCAGGCCAGGCCCGTGACGAGGCCGATCTGGTCCGTCAGCGGCTTCGCGTCCGGCAGGAAGCGGCGCACACCGAGGAATTCCTCCAGGTTCTTGCCCGTCACCGTCACCCGCTTCGGCGGATTGTCCGCCACGAGCAGCAGTGCCGTCTTGCGGCAGAGGCCCGCCAGCTCGCGCTCCAGGTTCCGGACGCCGGACTCCCGGGTGTAGCAGGCGATGGTCTCGCGCAGCGCGTCGTCCGTCACCCGGAGGCGGCGCTTCTCGATGCCGTGGCGCTTCATCTGCTTCGGCAGCAGGTGCTGCCTGGCGATCTGGAGCTTCTCCTCGTCGGTGTAGGAGCCAAGCTCGATGACGTCCATGCGGTCCAGCAGCGGGCGCGGGATGGTGTCCGTGGTGTTGGCCGTGGTGATGAAGATGCACTCCGAGAGGTCAAAGGGAATTTCCAGATAGTGGTCGCGGAACGTCGAATTCTGCTCCGCGTCCAGCACCTCCAGCAGGGCCGAGGAGGGGTCGCCGCGGTAGTCCGCGCCCATCTTGTCGATCTCGTCCAGCAGCAACAGGGCGTTTTTGCTGCCCGCCTGCTGGATGGCCGCCATGATGCGGCCCGGCATCGCGCCGATATAGGTCTTGCGGTGGCCGCGGATCTCCGCCTCGTCGTGGACGCCGCCAAGGGAGATGCGCGCCAGCTTGCGGTTCAGGCTCCGGGCCACGCTCATGGCCACGGAGGTCTTGCCGACGCCCGGAGGGCCGACCAGGCAGAGGATCTGGCCGTGCAGCTCCGGCGAGAGCTTCCGCACCGCCAGGAACTCCAGCACCCGCTCCTTGACCTTCTCAAGGCCGAAGTGGTCCTCATCGAGGATTTTCCGGGCGGCCTTGATGTCCACCCGCTCCTTAGTGCGGGTGTTCCAGGGCAGCTCCAGCACCGTGTCGAGGTAGGTGCGCAGCACCGCCGCCTCCGAGGAGCCGCTGGGCTGCTTCTCCAGCCGGGAGACCTCCTTGAGGAGCTTCTTCGTCACGTCCTCGTCGAGGCCCAGCTTCCGAATTTTATCGGCATAGTCCGCGGTCTCGCCGCTCTCGTCCTCCTCGCCCAGCTCGTCGCGGATGACCTTCATCTGCTCGCGCAGAAAATAGTCCCGCTGGTTCTGGTTCATGCTCTCCTGGACCTTGTCGGACAGCTCACTCTCGAGGCGCAGCACGTCCAGCTCCTTGGTCATGAGGCGGGTGCAGAGGTCGAGCCGCCGCACGGGGTGCAGCTGCTCCAGCACCCGCTGCTTGTCCTGGTAGTTGAACGTGGCGCTCTGGGCCACGTAGTCCGCCGTGAAGCCCGGGTCATCCGAGGCCAGGAGCTGGAGCATCTGGTCCTTGCCGGACTTCTGGGAGAAGTCCAGGAAGTCGCGGAACTGCTGGCGCGCCTGGCGGATCAGCGCCTCCACCCGGGGGCGCTGGGCGTCGTATTCGAGGTCCCGGACCGTCTCCACGCGGCCGTAGAGGAACGGCTCGTCCTGGTGCAGGGCCATAATGCGGCCCCGGGACTCGCCCTCCACCAGGATGCGGATGGAGTCCGAGGGCATCCGGAGAATCTGCTTCACCGTGGCGACGGTGCCGATCTCAAAGAGGTCCTCCTCCTTGGGATCGTCGACCCGGATGTCCTTCTGGGCGACGAGAAAAATCTGCTGCTTTCCTGCCATCGCCTTTTCGACGGCGTGGATGGATTTCTCCCGTCCCACGTCGAAATGCAGCGTCATGCCGGGGAATACCACGAGTCCCCGCAGAGCCAGGATCGGCATACGTTCGGATGATGGAATTGGAATCATGTGGGTTCGCTCCTTCCTCAGTTCGGTCTCATCCGCTGCGCCGCGGCGCAGGCCTGCCCGAAGCAGGCGATTTTGAGCAAAGAAGGGGGCACAGCCGGCCCCCTTCCCCATGTTGTGTTCAGGATACCTGTGCGTCGGGCTTGTCGTCCACGCGGACCACCGTCGGACCGGTGCCGTCCTTGACGCATTCCTCGGTGATGACGACCTTGCGGATCTTAGGGTCCGAGGGGATCTCATACATGATCCCGGTCATCAGGCCCTCGACCACGGCCCGCAGGCCGCGGGCGCCGATGCGGCGCGCAATGGCCTTCTCCGCGATGGCCTCCAGTGCGCCCTGGGTGAACTCGAGGTCCACCTTGTCGTAGCTGAGCAGCTTCTGGTACTGCTTGCAGAGGGCGTTCTTCGGCTCCGTCAGGATGCGGATCAGTTCCTCCTTCTTGAGGTCCGCCAGGGAGCTGATGACCGGCAGGCGGCCCACCAGCTCCGGAATGATGCCGAATTTCAGCAGGTCCTCCGGCTGCACCTGGCGGAACAGCTTGCCGATGTCCCGGTCGGAGCGGCTGGCGATCTCGGAGCCGAAACCGATGGCGCTCCGGTCCGTCCGGGCCTCGATGATCTTGTCGAGGCCGTCGAAGGCGCCGCCGCAGATGAAGAGGATGTTGTGGGTATCGATCTGGATGAATTCCTGCTGGGGGTGCTTCCGGCCGCCCTGGGGCGGCACGTTGGCCAGGGTCCCCTCGACGATCTTCAGCAGCGCCTGCTGGACGCCCTCGCCGGAGACGTCGCGGGTGATGGAGGTGTTCTCGCTCTTCCGGGCGATCTTATCCATCTCGTCGATGTAGATGATGCCCTGCTCGGCACGCTCGACATCGAAGTCCGCCGCCTGGAGGAGGCGGAGCAGGATGTTCTCCACGTCCTCGCCCACATAGCCGGCCTCGGTCAGCGTCGTGGCGTCGGCGATGG
>CALICR010000038.1 GCA_938049125.1 uncultured Clostridia bacterium | reverse complement strand
GACCGCGGCCCGGCCGCGGCGGAGCAGGACGAGGAGCTGGACGAGCGCCTCATGGCCACGCCCTCCATCGCCGTGGAGCGCTGCCGCATCGTGGCGGGCGGCATGGCGAAGCGGTCCGCCGGGGCCCTCAAGGACGCCATGGCGGCCCTGACGGACCTGACGCCGGAGCGGGCCGAGGCCATCCGCAGCGCCGAGGAGGCCGCGGACCACGACGAGGACATCCTTGGCACCTACCTCGTCAAGCTGGCGTCCCACGCCATGAGCGACCGGGACAGCAACGAATCGGCCCAGCTGCTGCGCAGCATCGGCGACTTTGAGCGCATCTCGGACCACGCCGTCAACCTCCTCGAGTCCGCCGAGGAGGTGCAGGAAAAGGGTCTCGTCTTTTCCGACGAGGCGAAGCGGGAGCTTCAGATCCTCCTCCGCGCCGTGGGCGAGTGTCTGGACCGCACCGTGGACGCCTTCCTCCGCAACGACCCCGAGGCGGCCTCGAAGGTCGAGCCGCTGGAGGAGGTGGTGGACACGCTCAAGGAGCAGCTCCGCTCCCGCCACATCCTGCGCCTCCAGCACGGCGCGTGCTCCATCGAGGCGGGCTTTGTCTGGTCCGACCTGCTGACCAGCCTGGAGCGCGTGGCGGACCACTGCTCCAACATCGCGGGCTGCATCATCGAGATGACCCACTCGAGCCTGGACCTCCACGCCTACCTCGGCGGCGTCAAATCCGGCAGCCAGACCTTCCTCCGCGACTACAACGCCTTCGCCGAGAAATACGCCCTTCTGCCCGCTCAGGATGCGTAAGAAATCATAGAACACGGCCCTGGGAACCGATCGGTCCCAGGGCCGTGTTCTGTTTCTCAGCGGTCCTCCCGGAAGTAGGGGAGGCCGAGGCCCGCAGGGGGCTGCTTTTCCTTGTTGTTGCGCATGCTCGAGACGATGAGCACCACGACGGTGACGACGTAGGGCAGAATTTTGTAGAGCTGCGTCGGGATGAAGGGGATGACCAGCCGCAGGTAGAGGATCATCAGCGCGCCGAAGAGCACGCTGCCCCAGAGGGCGGACAGGGGCCGCCAGAGGCAGAAGATGACCAGCGCCACGGACAGCCAGCCCACGCCGGACAGGCCCTCGTGGTTCCACACGCAGCCCGCGATGGTCATGATGAACACCATGCCGCCGATGGCAGAGATGCCGCCGCCGATGACGGTGGCGAGGTAGCGGTACCGCGTGACGCTGATGCCCGCGGCATCCGCCGTGGCAGGGTTCTCGCCCACGGCCCGGAGGTAGAGGCCCTTCCGGCTGCGGTTCAGGAAGAAGTACATCCCGACCGCCAGCAGCACCGCCAGGTAGAAGAACAGGCTGTGCCCGAAGAGGATCGGCCCGGCCACCGGGATATTCTGGAGCGCGGCGGGGAAGGGGGAGCGCTGGAACACGTCCTTGAGGCCGTTGCCGATGGCGATGTAGCCGCCCTCGCGGACGCGCATATACTCGCCGACGAACTGGCCGATGCCGGTGCCGAAGATGGAGAGGGCCAGGCCCGTGACGTTCTGGTTCGCCCGGAGCGTCGTGGTCAGGAAGCTGAAGATGAGCGAGGCGAAGGCCCCGGCCAGGAAGGCACAGGCGAGGGCGATGAGCACGGCCAGCACCGGGCTGGGATTCGCCGCGGCCTTCTCGTAGTAGAACACGCCGCCGAGGCCCACGGCGCCGCCCATGAACATGATGCCCTCGACGCCGAGGTTCAGGTTGCCGGACTTCTCCGTGAGAATTTCGCCCAGGGTGCCGAAGAGCAGCGGCGTGCCGTAGGTGATGGCGGCCACGATGAGGGCCACAAACTGGGGCATGAAATCAGACATGGTCCGCCGCCTCCTTTTTTGCTGCTTCCGCACGGCCGCGGAAGATCAGCCGGTAGTTGATGAAGAACTCGCAGCCCAGCATGCAGAACAGCAGGATGCCGGTGATAATGTCCGAGATGGAGGTGGGCACGGCCAGCCGGGTCTGGAGCGTCTCCGCGCCCTTGGAGAGGATGGCCAGCATCATGGAGATGGCCACCATGGCGAAGGCGTTGAGCTGGCTCAGCCAGGCGACGGTGATGGACGTGAAGCCCACGCCGCCCGCGACGCCGTCATAGAGCGTGCCGTTGGCGCCCGAGGCCACGATGAAGCCGATGAGGCCGCTGATGGCCCCGGAGAGGAACAT
>CALICR010000037.1 GCA_938049125.1 uncultured Clostridia bacterium | reverse complement strand
CAAGGGCCGCCGCCTGAAGATCTACTATATGACGCAGGTCGGCGTGAAGCCGCCGCATTTCGTCATCTTTTGCAACGACGCGCGGTTGTTCCACTTCTCATATCAGCGGTATCTCGAAAATCAGATCCGCGCGGTCTTCGGCCTGACGGGCACGCCGGTGAAGATCACGATCCGGCAGAAGGGCGACGACGCAGAAAAATAAGCGTTTGCTGGTGAGGCAAACGCGCGTGCCAGGCATTGCGGCACGGCCATTCCGGCAGACCGGAAAAAATTCGCGGAAACCGGAAAAAAGTGCTTGCATTTTTCGGGGAGTTCTGCTATTATAATGGTCGGCGTTTTCAGACGCCGCACGACTTTCAATGGCAAGGAGGTGCAGTGATGGCAAAGTGCGATATTTGCGGCAAGGGCGTTACGTTCGGCATTAAGGTCTCCCATTCCCACAGACGTTCCAACAGAGCTTGGAAGCCCAACGTCAAGCGCGTCAAGGCGATCGTTGACGGTACTCCGCGCCATGTGTATGTCTGTACAAGATGCTTGCGTTCGAACAAGGTTGAGCGCGCCATCTGATTCGATGACACATAAAAAGACAAGCTGAAAGGCTTGTCTTTTTCTTTTCCTGCTTCTGGCTGAGCCCTCGCCAACTGACACTTGCGAAAACCGGAAAAACGTGATATGGTAATAACACCACAAAAACTGGGGTGAAGAGATGGCAAATATCTATTCCATTCCGCTCTCGGACATCGTTTCGGAGTTCAATCTGGATTTTTACTATAAATCCTCGGATTTCGACAAGATCCATGTGACAGTGGACGAGGTGAGCCGTCCGGGGCTGCATTTGGCGGGCTTCTTCGATCATTTCGAGCCGATGCGGATCTACGTCTGCGGCACGGTCGAGGTGGCGTATCTGCAGAAGCTGTCGAGCGAGGAGCGCAGCATCATCTTCGATCATTTTCTGTCGTACATGTGCCCGGCGCTGATCTTTGCGCGCGGCTATGAGCCGTCGCCGGAATGTCTGGAGATTGCGAAAAAATACGATGTGACGGTGCTTAGGTCAAAGAGCGCGACGTCGTATCTGATGTCAGCACTGATTGTCTATCTGAAAAATGCACTGGCCCCGCGGGTGACGCGGCACGGCGTGCTGGTCGAGATCTACGGCGAGGGCGTGCTCATCAACGGTGACAGCGGCATCGGAAAGAGCGAGACGGCCATTGAGCTCGTCAAGCGCGGACACCGGCTGATTGCGGACGACGCGGTGGAGATCAAGAAGGTCTCGTCTCGCGAGCTGATGGGCGCGGCGCCGGAGGTATTGCGGCATTATATCGAGATTCGCGGCATCGGCGTGATCAACGTGGCGAAGCTGTTTGGCATGGGCGCGGTCAAGGATCTGACGAGCATCGATCTGATTGTCAACATGGTGCCCTGGCGCGACGGCGAGGCGTATGACCGCCTTGGCATGGAGACGCAGTACACGGAGATCCTCGGCGTCAAGGTGCCGAGCGTGACCATCCCGATCACGCCGGGGCGGAACCTTGCGGTCATCCTCGAGGTCGCCGCGATGAACAACCGCCAGAAGCGCATGGGCTACAACGCGGCGGTCGAGTTCACGGAGCAGATGAGCCGCTTCTTTGAAAACAAGAACCAATAAAACGAAAAGTCGAGCGTTTTACGCTCGACTTTTTTTGTTCCAATTTGCGCCATGCTGTGCTATACTATATCTTGAGTAAGTTTGTTTCGGAGGTGGCCATGGACTTCAAGGACGAAGCCGTGTGCAATGCACGGGAGGCTGGGATCGAACTGCGGGAAAATGAACCGCTCGCGGCGCATACGTCGTTCCGCATCGGCGGCCCGGCGCGGTGGATGGCGTTCCCAAAGACTGTGGAGGAGGTGCGGACGCTGCTGCGCCTTGCACGGGAAGCGGACATCCCGGTGCGCCTGCTCGGCGCAGGGACGAATGTGCTCGCACCCGATGAGGGCGTGGACGCGCTGGTGCTCTGTCTGAGGGACGCGCTGCGCGGTGTGCGGCTTCCGGAAGGGAACTGCATCGAGGCGATGGCTGGAGAAACGCTTGCGTCTGTTGCAGTGTTTGCCAGAAAAAATGGCCTGACCGGGCTGGAATTTGCACATGGCATACCGGGGACGCTCGGGGGCGGCGTGTATATGAATGCGGGTGCCTACGGCGGGGAGCTGCGGCAGGTCGTGCGGCAGGTGACATTCCTGCATGCGGATGGCCGTCTGGAAACATTTGAAAATGGAGATTGCGCGTTCGGCTACCGCACGAGTGTGTTTGAGAACATGCCAGGCGTGATCGTTTCGGCAAGATTGGCCTTGCAGCCGGGTGAAGCGGCGACCATTGAAGCGAAAATGCAGGAGTTGATGGAAAAGCGCCGCGCGTCGCAGCCGCTGGAGCTGCCCTCGGCGGGCAGCACGTTCAAGCGGCCGGCGGGGCACTTCGCCGGGGCGCTCATTCAGGACGCGGGGCTGAAGGGCCGGGGCGTCGGCGGCGCGAAGGTGTCGGAAAAGCACGTAGGTTTTGTGGTGAATTTTGACCACGCGACGGCGGCAGATGTCCGCGCGACAATCGCACTCGTGCAGAAAACGGTATATGAAACCTCTGGCGTCCGGCTGGAGCCGGAGGTGCGGATCTGGTAGGAGAATGGTATGCAATTTGTAATTGTATCTGGCCTTTCCGGGGCCGGGAAGAGCAAGGCCGCGTCCGATCTGGAGGATTTCGGCTTCTATTGTGTGGATAATATGCCAGCGGAGATGATCCCGCAGTTTGCAAGCCTCTGCCTGGCGACGAAGGGACGATATGAGAAGGTGGCGCTCGTGACCGATGTGCGCGGGAGCCTGACGTTTGACACACTGTTCCGCAGTCTCGACCGGCTGGACGAGATGCACCTGAACTATTCCATCCTCTTCATCGAGGCGGGAACGGAGACCATCATCAAGCGCTACAAGGAGACGCGGCGAAGTCACCCACTCACAAAGGACGGCACGCCGATCTCGGATGCCATCGCCCGCGAGCGAGAGCTGCTCCAGCCCATCCGCAACCGGGCCAGCGCCATCATCGATACGTCCAATCTCTCCACAGGCAAGCTGCGCGGCCTGCTGATCGACCTGGTCGCGGGCGGCATCCATGAGCGGGCGATGCACGTCGATGTGCGCTCGTTCGGCTTCAAATACGGCCTGCCGCTCGACGCGGACATGGTCTTTGACGTGCGCTTTCTGCCGAACCCCTATTACATCCCGGAGCTGAAGCACCAGAACGGGTTGGATGAGCCGGTGCGCAATTTCGTGTTCCAGTATCAGCAGACGAAGGACTTTGTGGAAAAGACCGAGGATTTGCTGGATTTCCTGCTGCCGAATTTTGTAGACGAGGGAAAGTCGGAGCTGGTGATCGCCGTCGGCTGCACCGGCGGCAAGCACCGGTCGGTCTGCCTCGCAAAGGAATTTGCGGACTTTATCACGCGGCGCGGCTATGCCGTCACGCTGGGACACCGCGACATCTCCAGAAGGTGAGCCGATGGGAACATACACGGAAAATATCCGCCTCTATGAGCCGGGTCACCGGCCGCCGCGCCTCGTCGCCATCGGCGGCGGGCATGGCCTGTCCGCGATGCTGCGCGGACTGAAGCGCTATACGCGCGACATCACGGCGATCGTCACCGTTGCGGACGACGGCGGCGGCTCCGGCGCGCTGCGCG
>CALICR010000036.1 GCA_938049125.1 uncultured Clostridia bacterium | reverse complement strand
CCAGAGGGTCCGGAGCTGGTCCATGGCGGAGAAGTTGAAGGCCTCCCACACGGGACCGCAGCCGAGGGAAGCGTCGCCGATGTTGCAGACGACCATGCCCTTTTTGTCATTTTCTTTCTTGTAGAGCGCAGCGCCCGCGGCGATGGTGGCGCTGCCGCCGACGATGGCGTTGTTGGGGTAAATGCCGAAGGGCAGGAAGAACGCGTGCATGGAGCCGCCCATGCCGTGGTGGAAGCCGTTTTCACGGGCGAACAGCTCCGCCAGTGCGCCGTAGAGCACGAAGCGGATGGCCAGCTCCTTCACGTTCTCCGTCTTGCCGAACTTTTCCACCGCCCGGAGCGTCTTGCCGCCCAGGAAATTCTCCATGACGTCCATCAGCTCTTTGTCGGACATCTTGTGGATGCAGGACAGGGCCTTGGCCAGGATCTCGGAATGAGACCGGTGGGAGCCAAAGATGATGTCGTCCTTGTCCAGCAGATAGGCCTCGCCGACGCAGGAGGCTTCCTGGCCGTAGGAGAGGTGGGCCGGACCGGGATAGGTGGTGTCGATCCCATTATAGCTCGCCTGCGTTTTGATGAGGGTCAGCATGGACTCAAACTCACGCAGGATCGTGATGTCGCGGAAGATGCGGATGAGGTCCTCGTCGGAGTAATTCTTCCGTTCCTCCTCGATGGTCTTGTTGTACTGGCAGACAGGGATATCCTCGAAGTGGATGGTCCCCGCAGCGCGGGTTTTTACAGGATCAACATAAAGGGACTTCGGCATAGTTATTTTTCCTTCTTTCTAAGCGGCGCTCAGAGCATGAACAGCCCCTCGCGGATGACTTCGCCGACAGTAGGATGCGGGAACACGATCTTCTTCAGCTGGCTGAGCGGCAGCTCGGTGTCCAGCATCATGACGGCACTGACGATGATTTCAGAGGCGTAGTTGCCGACCATGCAGATGCCGACAATGCGGTTATGTTCCGTATCGTAGACGATCTTCGCAAAGCCATCGCCGCGCAGGGTCTCCGCCACATAGCGGCCGGACATCTGCATCGGGACCTTGACCTCCGTGACCTTAAGCCCCTTCTCCTCAGCAGCCTTCTTGGACAGGCCGACGGAAGCGACTTCGGGATTCGTGTAAATGACCGAGGGAATGGTGTCGTAGTTCATCTCGTCCTTGAGGCCGAGCATATGGTTGACGGCCACCTCCGCTTCACGGTACGCGGTGTGGGCCAGCATCAGCTTGCCGTTGCAGTCACCGACAGCGTAGATGTTGGGCACATTGGTCAGCATATAGCGGTCCGTCACGACGGCGCCGCGGTTTGTCTCGATGCCCAGGGCTTCGACGTTCAGGCCCGCGATGTTGGCGCGGCGGCCTGCGGCCAGCAGGACCTTGTCGCACTTGGCCTCGACGGTCTTGCCATCCTTGTCCTCATAGACGACACAGTCGGTCTTAACTTCCTTGACCTTGGCAGAGAGCTCGAACTTCATGCCGTAGTCCTTCTGGTAGGTCTTCATCAGGTTGTCGCAGATGTCGGCATCCGTGGGACCGGCGATCTTCGGCATCATCTCCACGACGGTAACCTTAACGCCGACGGTGGCCAGATAGCAAGCCATCTCCAGGCCGATGACGCCGCCGCCGATGGCGACCATTTCCTTCGGCAGCTCCTTCATGTTCAGGAACTCGCGGCTGGTGACCACAAAGCCGGAGGCGATGCCTTCCTTGACGCCGGGGATCGGGGGAACGGCGACGACGGAGCCGGTGGCGAGCACGATGCGCTCAGCGGTGATGGTCTCACCGGCGACCTCGACATCGTAGCCCTTTTCGGGGTTGCGGCCCTTCAGCGCGCCTTCGCCCTTATAGACGTCGATCTTATTGCCCTTCATGGAGGCGCCGACGCCAGCGACCAGCTTCTTCACCACGCGGTCCTTCCGCGCGATGACCGCAGCGTGGTCATAGGTGACGTCCGCCGCCGTGAAGCCGTAGTCCTTGCCATGGAGCGCGGAGGAGTACTGCTTGGCGCAGTACAGCAGGCTCTTGGTCGGGACGCAGCCCTCGTTCAGGCAGGTACCGCCCAGGTTCGCCTTTTCGATAATCGCCGTGTGGAAGCCGCCCTGTGCCGCACGCTCCGCGCAGAGGTAGCCGCCGGGGCCGCCGCCGATGACCAGTACGTCATAAAACTTTTCCATGGAAATTAACTCCTTTTCTTTTATGAATTCATGTCCATTCTACTACAAAATAATTATTTTGCAAGTAACGTCATGAAATTCTCAAGATTTGCGCAAAGGTCACGCATAAATCTTGCCGCAGGAGCTCCGTCGATGACGCGGTGGTCGAGGGTCAGGCTCAGGCCCATGGCCGGATAGGTCTCGATCTGGCCGTCCTTCACGCCCTTGATCTTCGTCTGGATGCTGCAGACGCCGAGGATGCCAGTCTGAGGCGGGTTGATGACGGGGGTAAAGGCTTCGCAGCCCATGGAGCCGATGTTGGAGACGGTGAAGCTGCCGCCGTTCAGGTAGTCTGGGCTGATCTTGCCGCCCTTGGCCTCCTCGGCGAGCCGCTTGGCCTCCATGGACAGCTCCAGCAGGCTCATCTCGTCGGCCTTGAAGATGACGGGCACCAGCAGGCCCCGCGGGGTGTCGCAGGCAAAGCCCAGGTTGACGTGCTTGAAGTGACGGACGGTGGTGTCGTCCAGCATATTGGCGTTCAGGTCCGGGCAGCTCAGGATCGTGCGGCTGACGGCGAACATGACCATGTCGTTGAGGCTGATCTTGCTCATGGGGCCGTCCAGGGCCTTGAGCATCCTCCGGTAGGCCTGGATCTGGGTGGCGTCGAAGGAATACTGCTGGGTGAGCTGGGCCATGGTGGAGAGGCTCTTCATCATGGCCTTGGCCGTGACCTTGCGGACCTGGTTGAACTTCACGTCCTCGTAGTCCGCCTCGGCCGCCGGAGCCGCCGCAGCCGCGGGGGCCGCAGGCGCCTTTGCCGCAGCGGGTACAGCCGGGGCCGCAGCGGGCGCTGCCGCCGGGGCCGCCTTGACGGTCTCCGAAGGGCCTTCGGCCATCAGGCGGCGCACGTCGCGCTCGATGACGCGGCCGTTGGGGCCCGTGGGAGCCGCCTGAGCAGCGTCCACACCGGCACGCTCCGCCAAGGCCTTTGCCCGGGGCGAGACCGCCGCCGCGGTAGACGCCGTCACCGTCTCCTCCGCCGCGGGCGCAGCGGGGGCCGCAGGCGCGGCAGCCTCGACGGGCGCTGCCGCCGGAGCCGCGCCGGGGCGCAGGGACGCAGTGTCGTCGCCGTCCTTGCCGATGGCGCAGACGTTCACGAGGCACGGGACCTCGTCGCCGTTCTGGAAGAACACGGCCAGGAGCTTGCCCTCCGCCGTGGATTCGCATTCGAATTCCGCCTTGTCGGTCTCATAGGTAAAGAGGATGTCGCCTACCTTGACCATGTCGCCGACCTGCTTTTTCCACTCGCTGATGATGCAGGACTCCACGGTGATGCCGGCCTTCGGCATGACAACCGCCTCGGCCACGGGACCCGTGGGCGCCGCGGGAGCCGCCGGGGCGGCAGGGGCCGCGGGCGCGGTCGGAGTCTCGGCCTTCGGGGTCTCCGCAGGGACCGCGGCAGCCGCGCCATTCGGACGCAGGGCGGACACGTCCTCGCCGGGGTTGCCGACGGCACAGACGTTCACCAGGCACGGGACCTCGTCGCCGTTCTGGAAGAAAATATCCAGCAGGGTACCGGCCGCCGTAGACTCGCACTCAAACTCCGCCTTGTCGGTCTCATAGGTAAAGAGGATGTCGCCCACCTGCACGGCATCGCCCACCTTCTTTTTCCATTCGCCGATGATGCAGGATTCCACTGTGATGCCGGCCTTCGGCATCAGAACACCTTCCGCCATATCTGTCACTCCTATCTCTGAATTCAGAAGCACGGTTCTACCCGGGCAGAATATCCGTTTATGTTGTGTTTATTTTTGTTCTTGTTGTATTCTACTCTCTTTCTGCGGAATTGTCAATCCTGTTCCTGCACATTCTCCTGTGGTTTCCCAAATTTTTTCTCCGCCCGAAAAAATCGCCATTCGCGTCCCCTCCCCTCTTGACTTGCCGCCCCAAAGCCGTTAGAATAAAAAAAGCCGATCCCCGCCATCTATGGGCCGGAACTTCTCCCGGATTCGTCGAAGCCGGTACCGGACTGCATAAAATTTCGTACGCTCCCTTAGTTAAACGGATATAACAAGCCCCTCCTAAGGGTTAATTGTCGGTTCGATTCCGGCAGGGAGTGCCAGAAACGCTGTGAAATTCGAATTTTCACGGCGTTTTTTGTTCTTCTGTCACCAGGTGAACATTCCCTCTTCAATGTATATTTCATTTTCGCCTTGCAAAAAAGCAGCAGCCCCTCCAGCAAAGCCGGAGGGGCTGCGTTCGGTCAGCTCCACTGGAAGGTGACCATGCCGTAAATATAAATGAAGAGGATGGCGGCGGGGACGAAATACTGGAAGATGGGGCGCATCCAGGCCTTGACCTTCATGCCCTTGCCCGCGTTGGCCTCGGCCACGAAGCTCTCCCAGCCCCAGCCCCACTTCTGGCAGCAGAACAGGGCGAAGACCAGCGAACCGAGGGGCAGGATGTTGTTGGAGACCAGGAAGTCCCAGAAGTCCAGCCAGGCCGTGCCTTCGGCGAAGGGCTGGAACTTGAAGACGCTGTAGCCCATGGCCGTGGTGATGGCCAGCAGGAAGACGCCCGCGCCGCAGATCAGGCAGCCCTTGGGGCGGCTCCAGCCCGTCATCTCGCGCACCATGGCGAGGATGTTCTCGCAGACCGCCAGCACCGTTGACAGGGCCGCAAAAACCATAAAGAGGAAGAACAGCGTGCCCCACCAGCGGCCCCCGGCCATGTTGTTGAAGACCGTGGCCATGGTGTCGAAGAGCAGGCTCGGCCCGGCGTTGACCTCGAGGCCGTAGGTGTAGCAGGCCGGAAACATGATGAGGCCCGCGACGATGGCCACGAAGGTGTCCAGCACGATGACGTTGACGGACTCGCCCAGCATGGTGCGGTCCTTGCCGATGTAGCTGCCGAAGATGGCCATGGAGCCCATGCCGACGGACAGGGTGAAAAATGCCTGGTTCATGGCGCCGACCACCACGGAGCCGGTGATCTTCGAGAGGTCGGGCACCAGGTAGAACCGAAGGCCCTCCGCCGCGCCGGGCAGCGTGAAGCTGTGGACCGCCAGGACGATCATCAGGAGCATCAGCAGCGTCATCATATACTTCGTGATGCGCTCAAGGCCGCCCTGGAGCTGGAAGCAGAGGATGCCGAAGGCCACGACGACGGTGACCGCCAGGTAGGTCAGGTTGATCCGCGGGCTCTGGATCATGGCCACGAAGCCGAGGTCCTGGGTCTGGCCCGTCAGGAATTTCACAAAGTAGTAGACGATCCAGCCGGTGACCACGGTGTAGAAGGCCATGAGCGCCACGTTGCCGAAGAAAGCGGCATAGCCGTGGAGATGCCATTTCTGGCCGGGACGCTCCAGCTTCTGATACATATGGATGGGGCTGGCCTGGGCGGCGCGCCCGACGGAAAATTCCATGGTCATGATGGGCAGGCCCAGGAGCAGCAGGCAGAGGATATAGAGCAGCACGAAGCCGCCGCCGCCGAACTGGCCGCACATCCAGGGGAATTTCCACACGTTGCCGCAGCCGATGGCGCAGCCTGCGGACAGCAGGATGAAGCCCAGCCGGGAGCCTAGTCGTTCTCGTTCCATTTGATTCTCTCTTTTCTCCGTAATTCCGCTAATAAAAATTCAGGGATATTCATGTTATACCAAATGGACAGAGGCACGTCAAGATTAAATTTTGCTTTTAGACGGATTTACTATGTATATTCTATGAAGTTGCGCATTCTTTACGAAATCTTAATCCTTCTCCTCCGGGGCGGCGGCACGTCGGCAGACGGCGCAGCCGCAGTCGCGGCGGGTCAGCTCCGCCCGGTCCGCTTCGGTCATGCGGTGCTTGCGGAACTCCGTAGGCACCTCGCCGAACTGCTCCCGGAAGGCTGTGGTAAAGCGGCTGGGGCTGTCGTAGCCCACAGCCTGGGCGATGGCGGCAATCTCCTCCCGGGATGTCTGGAGCAGCAGCGCCGCCTGCTCCAGGCGGTGCCGCCGCATATGGGCAGCGATGGTGGTGCCGTATACCTTTTTAAATTCGCTCTTGAGCGTCGTCGGGTTCATCAGGAACTTCCGGCTCAGCTCGTCGATGGTCACGCGCTCTGAGAGGTGCTCCATGAGATAGTGGTGGACATAGCGGATGATCTCCTCCTGGGATGCGTCGAAGTCCACGTCCTTCTCCGGGCAGGAGATGGCCATGACCTGCTCCACGATCTCATGCAGCAGCTGGACCTCCTTCTTCTCCGCCGCCCTGTAGTAGACCTCCTTGCCATCCCGGCGGCTGACCAGGAGGCCGCTCTCCACCAGGGAGCGCAGGTGGTGGGATACCGCCGGGGAGGACATCTCAAGCATGGCGGCGATGTTGACCACGCATTCCTCCGCGTGGCTGAGCAGCCAGAAAATGCGAACCCGGGTCGGGTCGCTCAGCTGCTTGAAAATGTCGGACACGGCGGCAAAATGGGCCTGATTGCCCAGCTCTGCATAGAGCTGGGCCAGACGGCGGCCCTCGCCGTGGTCGTGCGGCAGCGCAGGCTGCGCCATAAAAACTCCTCCAATTTCTATTTTGGACATATCCCTCGCCTTTTTGGAAAGACACGGCGGACGTCCCTTGCTTTTTGAATTCACTCTTAGTATACTACAGGCACAACAGTTAAACAAGCGTTTAATTGTAATTTACGGAGGTGCCCATCATGAAAAAGACTTACAAGATCGAAGTGGACTGCGCGAACTGTGCCAACCTGATGGAAGAGGCCACCCGCAAGACCGGCGGTGTCGCGTCGGCCACCGTCAATTTCATGACGCAGAAGATGGTCGTAGAATTTGAAGAGGGCCAGAACCCCAAGGCCGTCATGCGCGACGTGCTGAAGGCCTGCAAGAAGGTCGAGCCTGACTGCGAGATTGAGCTGTAATCCCCGCGCGGCGCGGGACCCGGGCCGCGGCGGGGCGAATCTCAACGAAGGAGCCGTTCCATTATGACGAAGAAACAGAAAAAGATGCTGATCCGCATCCTCATCACCGCCATCATGCTGGCGGTGCTCAAATTTCTCCCGCTGACCGGGATCCCGCAGCTGATCGCCTATCTCTGCGTCTACCTGGTCATCGGCTATGACATTCTGAAGAAGGCCGGCAAGGGCATCCTCAACGGCCGCCCCTGCGACGAGAACTTCCTGATGGCCGTCGCCACCCTCGGTGCGTTCATCCTCGCCGTGTGGACGAAGAGCGGCGACTATGTGGAGGGCATCGCCGTCATGCTGTTCTACCAGATCGGAGAGCTGTTCCAGAGCTACGCCGTGGGCAAGAGCCGCCGGAACATCAGCGCACTGATGGACATCCGCCCCGACTATGCCAACATCGAGCAGGGCGGCAAGCTGGAGCAGGTGGACCCGGACGAGGTCGCCGTGGGCAGCATCATCGTCGTGCAGCCCGGCGAGAAGGTCCCGCTGGACGGCGTCGTCGTCAGCGGCAGCGCCAGCCTCAACACCAGCGCCCTCACCGGCGAGAGCCTCCCCCGGGACGTCCGGAAGGGCGATGAGATCATCAGCGGCTGCATCGACCTGAACGGCGTGCTCAAGGTCCGGACATCCAAGGAGTTCGGCGAATCCACGGTGTCGAAGATCCTCGACCTGGTAGAGAACGCCAGCTCCCGCAAGTCCCGGTCCGAGGCCTTCATCTCCCGCTTTGCGCGGATCTACACCCCCGCCGTCTGCATCGCGGCCCTGGTGCTGGGCCTGGCCGTGCCCGTGCTGCGGCTCATCTTCGGAGCCGACCCAGCCTGGACGAGCTGGATCTACCGTGCCCTGACCTTCCTCGTCGTCAGCTGCCCCTGCGCGCTGGTCATCAGCATCCCCCTCAGCTTCTTCGCCGGCATCGGCGGGGCCAGCAAGGAGGGCGTGCTTATCAAGGGCTCCAACTACCTCGAAGCTCTGTCCAATGCCAAGTACCTGGTCTTCGACAAGACCGGCACCCTCACCCAGGGCGTCTTTGCGGTCACCGCGGTCCACCACAGTCCCATGGACGAGGCGCAGCTGCTGGAATACGCGGCCCTGGCTGAGTGCGCGTCCTCGCACCCCATCAGCAAGAGCCTTCAGAAGGCCTACGGCAAGGACATCGACCGCGGCCGCGTCGCGGACATTGAAGAGATCAGCGGCCGCGGCATCACCGCCAAGGTGGACGGCCACGCCGTCGCCGCGGGCAACGCCAAGCTCATGCAGCAGCTCGGCATTGAATACTGCGACTGCCACAGCGTCGGCACCATCATTCACATGGCCATCGACGGCGCTTACGCGGGCCACATCGTCATCTCCGACGTCGTGAAGCCCCACGCCAAGGAAGCCATCGCCGCCCTCAAGAAGTGCGGCGTTGAGAAGACCGTCATGCTCACCGGCGACACCAAGCGCGTGGCCGACCAGGTGGCCGCGGAGCTGGGCGTGGACGAGGTCCACAGCGACCTGCTCCCCGGCGACAAGGTCACCGAGGTGGAAAAGCTCCTCAGCCGCAAGGGCGAGCACGCCAGACTGGCCTTCGTGGGCGACGGCATCAACGACGCGCCGGTGTTGAGCCGGGCAGACATCGGCATCGCCATGGGCGCCATGGGCTCCGACGCCGCCATCGAGGCCGCCGATGTGGTTCTGATGGACGACGACCCCATGCAGATTGTCAAGGCCATCCGCATCTCCCGCAAGTGCATCGGCATCGTCAAGCAGAACATCATCTTCTCCCTCGTGGTGAAATTCTCCTGCCTGGCCCTGGTCGCCATCGGCCTCGCCAATATGTGGGCTGCCATCTTCGCGGACGTGGGCGTCATGATCCTCGCGGTCCTGAACGCCATCCGCGCCCTCCGGTACAAGGACTGACCCTTCCCCGCCCCACCGCGCCTGCCTCCTTTGAGGCAGGCGCTTTTTTTGAAAAAAACCGTACCAAGCTTGCGCTTTCTGGCCGGATGTGCTACACTGTTGCCGCAGATCAAGTTGTACCTGCAACTATATAGCTGCAGCTACAAGTAAGGAGGTCCATGCATGAAAGAACCGGAGCATTCCGCGCGGCAGATCACGAAGATCGCCCGTGAGGCGGAGCATCTCGTCCTGCTGGTCATGCGCGGCGAGGACGTCGGCACCGCGGAGATCGACTGCATCCACGCGGTGCGGCACCATCCCGGCATCACCCAGACGGAGCTGGCCGCCGCCCTGAACACCGACAAGCCCGCCATCGCCCGGCGCACCGCGAGCCTGGAGCGCAAGGGCTATCTCCGCCGCGAGCCGAACCCCAAGGACGGCCGCAGCCAGCTGCTCTACCCCACCCCGCAGGCCGAAGGCCTGCGCAACGCCAAGGCCGAGGCCGAGAACGCGTTTTACGACTACCTCCTCGCCGGGCTGGATGAGACGGAGCGCGCGGCCTTCCTCGCCGCCCTCGGCAAGCTCTACCGGCGGTCCAAGGAGGAGAGCCGCGCCGGGTTCCCCCATCTCCGGCCCATTCTGGAGGGGGCAGGCCGTGAAAAAGACTGACCGCAGCGCCTTCCGGCCCGACCGGATCGGCTCCTATTTCCGCCTCGAGCGGCTGCCCCTTGCCGTCATCACCGTCTTTGGCCTCATCTACAACCTCGGCCTGCTGGCCGGGCCGTGGTTCGAGGGCCGGATGGCCCAGTGCCTCGCCGACATCCTCGGCGGCAGCGAGACCGCCGGGGCCATGGCGGTCCTGGTCCTCGGCTACCTCGCCGTCACGCTGCTGGTGCAGGCGGCGCGGTTCGTCAAACGCTTCTATGTCCGCCGCTTCGCCAACGACATCAACCGGCGCATGAAGGGCGTCCTCTTCGCCAACCTCGTCCGCCGGAGCCGCCGGGCCCTGGAGCAGGAGGGCGCGGGTGAGCTGATGACCAAGGCCATCTCCGATGTGGACGACTGCGCCGAGGGTATGAGGAAGTTCACCACGGAGGTCTTCGACACCGGCGTGGCGCTGGCAGGCTACGCCGTCATGCTGCTGCGCTGCGACTGGCGGCTGGGGCTCCTGTGCCTCATCTTTCCGCCCGTGTCCTATCTCTGTGCGGACCGGATGAAGCGGACCGTCCAGCGCACCGGCGCGGCCTACAAGAAGTCCGCCGCCGCCCTCAGCGCCGCCACCCTGGACCGCGTCGGGAACGCCGTCACCTACCGCGTTTACGGCTGCGAGACCGCCTGGGAGGCGCGCTACGAGGAGGCGCTGGACGGCTATGAGCGGACCGCGGTGCTTGCTAACATCTGGCAGTCGGCGCTGACGCCGCTTTACCTGGTGCTCTCGAACGTGAGCGTCATCTTCATTCTCTGGTTCGGCGCGAAGAACGTGCTCGGCACCGGCTGGCGCGCCTGGGACATCGCCGCCTTTACGACGTTCCTCTCCTGCTTTCTCAAGCTCTCGACGAAGACCTCCAAGGCCGCGAAGCTCTTCAACGCCGTGCAGCGGGCGGAGGTCTCCTGGAAACGCATCAAGCCGCTGATGAAGACGCCGGAGCCCCTCGCACCCCTGGCCGTCCCGTCGGCCCAGGACGTGGTGCTCGAGGACCTCTCCTTCGCCTATGACGGCGGCGCGCCCATCTTCCGGGGCCTGAGCCTCACAGCGAAGCCCGGCGAGATCATCGGCGTCACCGGCCCCGTGGCCTGCGGCAAATCGACGCTGGGCCGCGTCTTCCTCTGCGAGCAGCCCTACGGCGGCTCCGTCCGCCTCGGCGGACGGGAGCTGTCCGCACTGACGCCCCGGGAGATTGCCGCCGCCGTCGGCTACCTTGGCCACGATCCGGAGCTTTGGAACGACACCATCGCCGCCAATGTGCTCTGCGGCACACCCGGCGTCCCCATGGAAGCCCTGGCAGGGACGGCGCTGGACGGCGAGGTCCGCGCTATGGAGCAAGGCACGGAGACCGTTGCGGGCAGCGGCGGCGTGCGTCTCTCCGGCGGCCAGGCCCAGCGGCTGGCTCTGGCCCGGACCCTGGCCCATCCGCGGCCGCTCCTCATCCTGGACGATCCCTTCTCTGCCCTGGACCGCGCCACCGAGGACACCGTCTTCGAAACGCTCCGGGCCGCGGCCAAGGACCGCATCATCGTCCTGATCTCCCACCGGCTCTACCATTTCCCGGAGCTTGACCAGGTCGTGTTCCTCGAGGACGGTGCGGCCGCCGTCGGGACCCACGAATCGCTTCTCCGCGGCGTGCCCGCCTACCGCGCCCTCTACGAAAGCCAGACCGGAGGTGCTGACCATGAAGCATAACAAGCAAAAGGTTGGCGTCTCCCCCGCCATCCGCGACGCCGCGTCGGCGCACCGGGCCCTCACCGCCGGGACGCTGCTCTGCGCCGTGGGCTCGGTGCTGGCCTCGCTGCTGCCGCCGCTGCTGCTGGCGCGCATCATCGACGGGCTGACCGCCGGGGTGCCGCTCCTCTTCTCCGCCGTCCTCGCCTACTTCGGGAGCCTCGCCCTGGAGGGCGTTCTCGCCTCTGCCCAGGAGGCGCTGCTCGAGCTGTTCGGCCAGAAGATGACCCACGCGCTCCGCGCCGAGATGTCATCCAAGCTCACGCGGCTGCCCGCCGCCGCCCTGGCGGCCCAGAACCCCGGCGAGGTCGCCGCCCGGTTCTCCGGCGATGTGGACAGCGTTGAGGCGCTGTTCACCTCCGGCGTCATCTCCATGGCGGCGGACGCCTGCCGCATCGTCTCCATCTTCACGGTCCTCGCCGTAAAGAACCCGGGCCTTGCCCTGGTCCTGCTGCTGGTGCTCCCGCTCCTGGCGCTGTTCACGCGGCACGTGCAGCGGAATATGCTCTCGGCCCAGCTGGAGAACCGACGGGCCGTCGCCGCCATCTCCGGCCAGGTGCCCGAAGCCCTGCACAACATCCGCACCATCCACGCCCTGGGCCTCGAGGACTACATGGAGCGGCGCTATGACCGCCGCATCGGCGAGAGCTATGCCGCCGTGGAGCGGACGAACTTTTACGATGCCATCTACTCCCCCGTCGTGCTCGTCCTGAACGCCGCCGTGGTCGGGGCCGTCATGCTGCTCTCCGCCTCGGGGAATGCCCGGGTGCTCACGCTCTTCGGCATGTCCGTCGGCACCTCCGTCGCCGTCATCAATTACATCTCCCGCATCTTCACGCCCGTCGAGAGCCTTGGCATGGAGATCCAGACCATCCAGTCCGCCCTGGCCGGCGTCCGGCGCATCGACGCCTTCCTGGCCCAGCCGGAGCGCCGTCAGCCTCCGGCGGACCGTGCGCCCGTCCCGGGCGGAGCCATCGTCCTCTCCCACGTCAGCTTCGGCTACCGGGAAAACCGCGCCGTGCTCCAGGATCTCTCCTTCTCCGTCGCGCCCGGCGAGCAGGTCACGCTGGTGGGCCGGACCGGCGCGGGCAAGAGCACCGTCTTCCGCCTGCTCCTCGGCCTGTACCACCCCTGGTCCGGCTCCGTCACCGTCGGCGGCGTGGACGCGGCGGACATTCCCGACGATGTGCGCCGCCGCTGCATCGGCTGCGTGGAGCAGCACTTCTCCCTGGTCCCCGGCACGGTGCTCGACCAGATCACCCTGGGCGACCCGCAGATCAGCCGGGACGTGGCCGAGCGCGCCGCCGCCCTCGCGGGCCTCGACGCCGCCATCCGCGCTTTCCCGTTGGGCTATGACACGCCCTGCACCGACGGCATATTCTCCCAGGGCGAATGGCAGCTGCTCTCCATCGCCCGGGCCGCCGCCGCGGACCCCGCCGTGCTGCTGCTCGACGAGATCACCGCGAACCTCGACGCCGAGACCGAGGCCCGGGTCCTCGAGGCCCTCCGCCGCGCCTCCGCAGGCCGCACCGTCCTCTCCATCTCCCACCGCGTCTACGAACACCTCGGCGGCCGCACCATTGAGATCCATACCCTACAGCCCGCAACGTAACAAGTGTGCCCCGAAGCAAAAAACAGCAGAGAGGTTCCCGTTTTCGGGACTCTCCCTGCTGTCCGTTTTTTGCCGCATCAGACCTCTGCGCCTGCTTCAATGGACCGTAGAAGCAGCTGGCGGTGGCGCCGCCGTCAATAAGGAAGGTGGAGCCGCTGATGAAGGCGCCCTTATCGCTCAGCAGAAGCTCCGCGACGTTCGCCGCCTCATCCGCCGTGCCGGGGCGGCCTGCGGGGCACCTGGCGAACATGTTCTTATAAACATCCCTGCCCAGGCCGATGAACTCGCACAGCGCCAGCGGCGTGACGATGATGCCGGGTGCAATGGCGTTGAGCCGCTCGGGAGTAATACGCAATTAAGCTCGCCATCTGAAAGCTCCTTTCCCGTTTCGTAAGCCTATTCCGCAGAGCGCGGCGGCAAACGCCGCCCACCCGCTCCTTGATGCCTCTATTGTAGCTCCAAACAGTGCGGCAATCAACTCAGCCTTCCGCGTTCTGGCATAAGAAAAACTGATCCAAATTTACCGCCGTCCGCTCCGCCCGCGCTGCCGCTGTGATACGTGCGCTGGAAAATGCGCCGAGTATGTGATATAATTATGCTGACAAATCTTGCTAATGTTTGTCAAGAACTTTTTTCTGGAAGTTGCACAGAAA
>CALICR010000035.1 GCA_938049125.1 uncultured Clostridia bacterium | reverse complement strand
TCGCTTCGCTCAGCCACCTCTCCCAAAGGGAGAGGCAAGGGAGGTCCCCCGCGCTTACTTGCGCTTCAGGCCGTCGTGGAAGGCCTTGCCGGCCTCTTCGGTCAGCGCCACGTAGGTGTTGCGGAAGGGGTCGAAGGTGATGGGGCGGAGCTTTTTGAGGTCGGGGCTGCCGTCCTCGCCGAGGATGGACGCATCCGCGCTGACGTTGACGATCTCGCCGACGAGGCGGCCCGTGGCGGGGTCGTAGGACCTGAGGCGGCACTCCATGGCGAGGGGCAGCTCCCGGAGGAGGGGCGCGTCCACGAATTCGGATTTTTCCGCATGGAAGCCGGCCCGTTCGACCTTATCCGGGACCTTCCTGCCGGAGACGACGCCGACGTAGTCGCAGGCCACGACGGTGTCCGCGGTGCCCATGGAGACGGTGAAGGCCTTCTTCGCCAGGATGTCCTCGGTGGTCCTGTGGCCCGCGCTGATGCAGAAGCTGACCTCGTCGTTGTCGCTGATGCCGCCCCAGGCGGCGTTCATGGCGTTTGGCGTGCCGTCCTCGTTGTAGGCAGCCAGGATGAAAACGGGCTGCGGATAGCAGAGGGGCTTCGCGCCGAAGTTCTTTCTCATAATGACATCTCCTGTTCTGCCCGGAGGGCGATGGATTGTGCCCTTATGATACTACGGTCAGGCAGGAATTGCAAGGGGCCTTGCGCACCGCGCATCCCGGCGCAGCGGGGCAGGCGGCAGATGGCGGCTTCGGAACCTCGCATAGTTCCGACCGGAAGCCGAATTATCCGCCGCGCATTCCGCGGAGCATGGCCTCGAAGTCCTGCTCCCGGAGCAGGGCGAGGCCGTTGCCCTCCTCGCCGAGGAGAAGGAGCCGGTCGCCCGGGCCGATGGCGAAGAGCTGCCGCGCCGCCTCGGGCAGCGGGAGGCGGCCCGCCTCGTCCACGGTGACGAAGCCGAAGCTGTGCTTGCCCCGGGGCGGCAGGGGCAGGCCCGCGGCCCCCGGGTCGTAGTTCAGGAGGTCGTCCACGGTCACGTCGTAAAACCGCGCCAGGGCCGCGCAGTTGCGCAGGTCCGGCAGGGATTCGCCGCTCTCCCACTTCGAGAGGGCCTGCCGCGTCACGCCCACGGCGGCGGCGGTCTGCTCCTGGGTGAGGCCCCGGGCGCGGCGGAGGGCCTGTAAATTCTTGTCGAGCATTGGCGCTCCTTTCTCCGCGCGTCGGCGCGGTGTACGGGACCATGATACCAGCTTTCCGGGGCTTTCGCAACCTAGGCAAACATTTTTTGCGCCCGGACGTCCGCGGCGGTTGGTTGACGGTGCGGGGCGGCGGGCGATACAATATATATACCATCAGTAGTCAAGGGCAAACGCGGTTTTCCGGGGCATCTTTGACGCCTGGCTTCGTGATTCCTCGTTGCTGGGCGTCACACCGACGACGATGACGCCGTCCAGCGGTGATTTGGGCCGCTGAAACGCGCGTCTGCCCTTGACTACTGATGGTAAAAAAGGAGTTGATCGATATGGGACCGGTCCTGCAATTGGAGGGGCTGTGCAAAAAATACCCGGCCTTCGCGCTGGAGGACGTGTCGTTCTCCGTCGAGCCGGGGGAGATCATGGGGTTCATCGGGCGCAACGGCGCGGGCAAGACCACGACGCTCAAGGCGGCGCTGCACCTGGTGCATCCGGACGCGGGGCGCGTGCGCTTCTTCGGCCTCGACTACGGCGACCACGAGGCGGAGATCCGCCGCCGCATCGGCTATGCCGCGGGCGGCACCGTCTTCTATCCCCGGAAGCGCCTCGGCGACATCGCCGCGGTGACCCGGACGTTCTATGAGAACTGGGACGGCGCGGCCTGGAGGCGCTGCTGTGACCGCTTCGCCCTGGACGAGGGAAAGCGCGTGCAGGAGCTGAGCGAGGGCATGAAGGTAAAATTCTCGCTGGCGCTGGCCCTGTCCCACCGGGCGGAGCTCCTGCTGCTGGACGAGCCGACCAGCGGCCTCGACCCCGTGTCCCGGGCGGAGCTGCTGGAGCTGTTCGCGGCCCTCCGGGCCGAGGGCACGGCCATCCTCTTCTCGACCCACATCACCACGGACCTGGAGGAATGCGCCGACCGCATCACCTACCTGCGCCGGGGCCGGGTCGCCGCGTCGAAGCCCAAGGCGGCCTTCCTCGCGGACTACCCGGACTGCCCGAGCCTCGAAAGAATCATGGTGCGCCTGGAAAAGGAGGCGGCAGAATGAACGCCCTCATCCGCAAGGAGCTGCGCTTCACGGCCCAGCCCATCAGCTATCTCTTTCTGGCCTTCTCGCTCATGACGCTGCTGCCGGGGTACCCCATCCTCGTGGGGACGTTTTTCTTGGGGCTGGGGCTGTTCCAGTCCTTCCTCGCGGCCCGGGAGCAGAACGACCTCCTCTACACCGTGCTGCTGCCCATCCGGAAGCGGGACGCGGTGACGGCCCGGTTCGTCCACGCCGCCGTGGTGGAGCTGGGGGCCTTCCTCCTCTGCGCCGCCCTGACGGCGGTGCGCATGACGCTGCTCCGGGGGGCCGCCGTGTACCGGGCGAACGCCATGATGAACGCGAACCTCGTCTACCTCGGCTGGGTGCTGCTGCTGGACGCGGCGCTGAACGTCCTCCTCGTGGGCGGCTTCTTCCGCACGGGCTGGAAGCTGGGCGGGCCGTTCCTGCGCTTCGGCGCGGCCGCCCTCCTGCTCATCGCCGCGGCGGAGACGCTGCACCACCTGCCTGGCCTCGGCTTCCTCAACACGCCGGACGAGGCCCTGGGCCTCCAGGCCGCGTTCCTGGCCCTCTGCGCGGCGGTCTACGCGCTCGCGACCTTCCTGGCCCACCGGACCGCCCAGGCGCGGTTCGAGCGCCTCGACCTCTGAATTCCCGGCCCCCGGGCGGTCCCCGGGGGCTTTTTTTGCCCTTTGGACAGGGATTCCAAAAAAATCATGGCATTGTTCAAGAAAAATTAACAATTTTCCTCTTGCACAATGGCGCGGAATGGCTTATTATAATGATCGTTAGCACTCCGAATATTTGAGTGCTAACCCCGTCGAAGAAACGGGTCCCCAACGTAATCAAGGGGCCGCATGGCCCGACATTTCATAGGAGGAATGCGTTATGACACTGAAACCTCTGGCTGACAACGTTCTGCTTCAGGGCGTCGAGGAGGAAAAGACCGCGGGCGGCCTGATCCTGGCCACCACCAGCAAGGAAAAGCCCGTCGTCTCCAAGGTCGTGGCCGTCGGCCCCGGCACCAAGGACGAGCCGATGACCGTCAAGGCCGGTGAGAAGGTCGTTGTTTCCAAGTATGCAGGCACGGAGATCAAGCTGGACGGCGAGACCTATTCCATCGTCAAGCTGAGCGATATCCTTGCCATCGTCGAATAATTAGGAGGCTATCATCATGGCAAAACAGATTCTGTACGGCAACGAGGCCCGCACCGCGCTGCAGGCCGGTATCGATAAGCTCAGCGACACCGTCAAGGTCACCCTCGGCCCCAAGGGCCGCAACGTCGTGCTGGGCAAGAAGTTCGGCGCGCCCCTCATCACCAACGACGGCGTGACCATCGCCAAGGACGTGGAGCTGGAGGACGCCTTCGAGAACATGGGCGCGCAGCTCGTCCGCGAGGTCGCCACGAAGACCAACGACGTGGCCGGCGACGGCACCACCACCGCCACCCTGCTGGCCCAGGCCATCGTCCGCGAGGGCCTGAAGAACGTCACCGCCGGCGCGAACCCCATGGTCATGCGCAAGGGCATCGAGAAGGCCGTCGAGACCGCCGTGGCCGCCATCAAGCAGAACTCCGAGACCGTCAAGGGCAGCGACGACATCGCAAGAGTCGGCACCGTCTCCTCCGGCGACGAGGAGGTCGGCAAGCTCATCGCCGAGGCCATGGAGAAGGTCAGCGCCGAGGGCGTCATCACCATCGAGGAGTCCAAGACCGCCGAGACGGGCCTGGAGGTCGTCGAGGGCATGCAGTTCGACCGCGGCTACATCTCCCCCTATATGATCACCGACACCGATAAGATGGAGGCCGTCATCGACGATCCCTACATCCTCATCACCGACAAGAAGATCTCCGTCATCCAGGAGATCCTGCCCCTGCTGGAGCAGCTGGTCAAGACGGGCAAGAAGCTCGTCATCATCGCCGAGGACGTCGAGGGCGACGCCCTGGCCACCCTGCTCGTCAACCGTCTGCGCGGCAACTTCACCTGCGTCTGCGTCAAGGCCCCCGGCTTCGGCGACCGCCGCAAGGCCATGCTGCAGGACATCGCCGTCCTGACCGGCGGCACCGTCATCTCCTCCGACCTCAACATGGAGCTGACCGACGCCCAGATCACGGACCTCGGCCGCGCCCGTCAGATCCGCGTGACCAAGGACAACACCGTCATCGTGGACGGCATGGGCGACCCGGACGCCATCCAGGCCCGCGCCCATGAGATCAAGGCCTCCATCGAGGTCACGACCTCCGATTACGACCGCGAGAAGCTCCAGGAGCGCTATGCGAAGATGGTCGGCGGCGTCGCCGTCATCCGCGTCGGCGCGGCCACCGAGGTCGCCATGAAGGAGCAGAAGCTCCGCGTCGAGGATGCCCTGAACGCCACGAAGGCGGCCGTCGAGGAGGGCATCGTCGCCGGCGGCGGCACGGCCTTCGTCAACGCCATTCCCGCCGTCGAGAAGCTGGTCGCCAAGCTGAGCGGCGACGAGAAGACCGGCGCCCAGATCATCGCCAAGGCCCTCGAGGCCCCCATCCGCCAGATCGCCGGCAACGCCGGTGTGGACGGCTCCGTGGTCTTCGAGAAGATCCGCTCCAGCCGCAAGACCGGCTTCGGCTACGACGCCTACAACGAGAAGTACGTCGACATGATCCCCTCCGGCATCGTGGACCCGACGAAGGTCACCCGCAGCGCCCTCGAGAACGCGGCCAGCATCGCCGCCTGCGTCCTGACCACCGAGAGCCTGGTCGTCGATAAGCCCGACCCGCAGGCCGACGCCGCCATGGCGGCTGCCGCCCAGGGCGGCATGGGCGGCGGCATGTATTGATCCGCTGACCCGGCACAATCGAATGGAGAGAAGGCCCCGGCTTCCGGCCGGGGCCTTTTTCCGCCCGGTTTCGGGCGATGGGGGACAAAAAAGCAGGAACGGCGCTTCCTTTTTCGGGGAAGCCATGGTAAGATAGTCCCATAGCCTCCCGGCGCGCGGCGACGCAATTCGAGCCCGGCGGCCCCAGGTCGCACGGCGTCTGCGGGCGCTGCGCCCGCCCCGACGTACCGGCGCGCCGCGGACGCGGCGCCTACGCTGTAACACCCCGGCCCGGTCCCGTGTATCTCATACCGGGAAGGCGCTGCGAGCCGGTCCCAAGGGGCCGAAGGCGCCCCGCGCTGCGCGCGAATGAGGCAGGCCTGCGGCCTATGAACACCCCCTGAAAGAAAAGAGAGATACGCCATGAAAAAACTTGTTCCCCTTCTGCTTTGTCTGGTGCTCCTGGCGGGCCTCTGCGCCTGCGGGGAGGACGCGGCGGAGACGCTGCTGACGCCGGAGGCGGCGGACACCCGGCCCACGGCCCTCGGGTCCGACGCCCAGCGCGGCATCGGCTGGTACGAGCACACCGCCCCGGAAAGCTTCGAGCTGCCGGTCTACGACCAGGACGGCATCCGCCTCTGGGCCGTGGGCCTCACGGCGGACAAGGCCGCCTTCCGCTTTGAAAACGCCACGGAGGGCGACCTCAGCATCGACTTCAATTACGTCATCGTCAACGACGCCGTCACGGCCCCCTTCTACCTCTCCCTCGAGGCCGCGGCGGGCGAGACCGTCACGAGCTGCTACGATATCGACAATCTGAGCCCCTTCGGCATCGACCGCATCGTGCGCCTCGACTGCCCCGCCGTCACGGTCTGGACGCGGACGAGCGAGACGGAGTATACCACCGCCGGGAGCATCTCCTTCCGGGTCGATGTCTCCTCGGAGCTTCTGCCGGTCCGGGACCCGGTCGTCCCCGACGGCTCCATGGTCTTCGAGGGCGAGGGGTACACGATCACGACCCAGAGCCTCGGCGGCTACACGAACGGCAGCTCCGTGCTGAACCTGACGGTGCAGAACGCCTCGGGCCGCAGCCTCCACATCGGCCTGGACGAGGAGACCCCCGTCACCGCCAACGGCACGGCGGTGGAGAACGCGGTGACCCTTGACGGCACCGTCTTCGACGGCACCGCGGCCTACTTCAGCCTGGAATTGCCGAACGTGGACATGGCGTCCACGACGGAGCTGGTGTTCGGCCTGAACGTCTATGACGGCAGCAGCTATGAGTTCCTCACCGGCACCGGCACGATCACGCTGACCTACGACCCGCTGACCGATGGGACCACCGCCGAGGCCGGCGCGGATCCCGGCGAGGATCCCGGCGAGGATCCCGGCGAGACGGCGCAGGGGGGCGGCGAGGCCGCGGACTCCGGCTCCGGCGAGGAGCTGCTGGCCTACGACGACGAGCAGATCGGAAG
>CALICR010000034.1 GCA_938049125.1 uncultured Clostridia bacterium | reverse complement strand
GTTCAGACGTGTGCTCTTCCGATCTCTGGAGCTGACAGCGAAGACCTGCAAGCTAAGCGGCATCGTGCCCGCCGGGCGAATGCTCGTGGACGGTGCCGGCGTCGGCGACGTGGGCAGCGTGGTGCTGCGGGACCGCAAGCACCTGGCCGAGGACGGCATGATCGTCGTTATCGTCAACCTCTCCTCCGAGGACGGCTCCGTGCTCACCGGTCCGGACATCATCACCCGCGGCTTTGTCTACGTCAAGGACAACGGTGAGCTCATGGAGGAGCTGCGCGTCATCGCCGCCCATTCTCTCGACCAGTGCTATGTGAAGCACATCTCCGACTGGTCCGCCATCAAGAACGCCATCAAGAACGACCTCTCCGCCTACCTCTTCAAGAAGACGAAGCGGAACCCGATGATCCTGCCGGTCATCCTCGAGGTGTAAAAAAGCCCCCGCCGCGGAGAACGTCTCCGCGGCGGGTCCTGTCTATCCGTCCGTTTCCTCCGCCCGCTGGCGGCGGAAGCGCCCGAGATTCACGAAAAAGGCCAGCCACCAGCCCGCGGCGCACAGCGTCCGCAGCACGGCCTGGTCCCGGGACCAGAGGCCGAGGACGGCGTTCACGGTCCAAACGGCTGCCGCCAGCCCGCAGGCAATCACGCCCGCCCGGGTGATTTTGATCCGCTTCATGCGCCCGCTCCCTTCTCCCCGTCCTGCGCCGCCGGGCCGGGGAAGCGCAGCGTGACCGCGGTGCCCTTCCCCTCCTCGCTGCGGAGCGTCATGTCCGCTCCGTGGAGGATGGCCCCGTGCTTCACGATGGAGAGGCCCAGGCCCGTGCCGCCGATCTCCCGGCTGTGGCTCTTGTCCACGCGGTAAAACCGTTCAAAGACCCGCTCCTGGTGCTCCTTGGGGATGCCGATGCCGTTGTCCTCGACCCGGAGGCAGACGGCGCTCCCCTCCCGGCGCACGGACACGCGCACCCAGCCGCCGGCGCGGTTGTACTTGACGGCGTTGTCGCATAGGTTGTAGATCATGTCGCTGAGCACCTTGGCGGAGCCGGTCACCACGGCGGCGGTGCCCGTCAGCGACAGGGTGACGCCCCGGGTCTCCGCGGCGCTCTGGAGCCAGCCCAGCACATCCCCGGCCACGCTGTAGAGATCCACCGGCTCCCAGCGGACCGAAACCCTCGGCTCCTCCATCTGGGAGAGGCGCAGGATGTCGCTGACCAGGGTGATGAGCCGCTGGCTCTCGCGGTAGATATTGTCGGCAAAGTGGGGCACGTCCTCGTGCTTCACCATGCCGCTGCGCAGCAGCTCCGCGGTGCCGGAGATGGTGGTGAGCGGCGTTTTCAGCTCATGGGAGACGTTGGCCGTGAACTCCCGGCGCAGGCTCTCGCGGTTGGCGCTCTCGGCCCGGACCCGGGCCATCTGGGCCTCCAGCAGAGCATTCTGCTCCTGAATTTTCTCCGCCAGGGGCTGGAGCGCCCGGTCCGTCAGCGTCTCCTCGGGGTGCTGGAGGTCCATGCGGTTCAGCGGCTCCGTCAGGCTCCGAAGCTCCCGCCGGGCCAGTGCCGCGGCGGCCCCCGCCGACGCCGGGGTCAGCACCAGCAGCGCCGGGACCAGCACCCGGCAGAGGCTCCCCAGCCGCTCCGGCGCGCCGATGGCCGTCAGCACCAGCAGCGCCGCCGCCAGCAGCAGCATCGGCGTGAGCATACAGCCGATGAGCCGCCCCGTCAGCCGCCGCCTCACCGGTCCTCTCCGATGCGGTAGCCGACGCCGCGGACCGTCTCAATGATCTCGCCGCAGGCGCCCAGCTTCTGCCGCAGCGTCCGGATATGGACGTCCACCGTGCGGCTCTCGCCGTCGAACTCATAGCCCCAGACCCGGTCCTGGAGCTGGGTCCGGGTCAAAACGCGGCCCCGGTTCTCCAGCAGGATGCGCAGCAGCTCAAACTCCTTGCGCGTCAGCGCCACCTCCTGGCCTTCCACCCGGACCTGGTGCTTCTCCGGGCTGATGTAGAGGCCGCCGAGTCGCACGTCTCCGGTGCTCCCGCCCGTGCGGCGCAGCACCGCCCGGATGCGCGACACCAGCTCCAGCATACTGAAGGGCTTGGCCACATAATCGTCGGCCCCCTCGTCGAGGCCCAGCACCCGGTCGAACTCCGTGTCCCGGGCCGTCAGCAGGATGACGGGCAGCCGCCGGGTATCCGGCGATCCGCGCAGCCGCCGCAGGATCTCCATGCCGTCCTCCTCGGGCAGCATGATGTCCAGCAGCAGCAGGTCCGGCATCCGCTCCGCCAGCGCCGCCCAGAACTCCGAGGGCCGCTCGAAGCCCACGGCCTCCATCCCCTGGCCGTTCAGGGCGTAGAGAACGAAATCACGGATGCTGCTGTCGTCCTCCAGCAGATAGATCATTGCGGACGCCTCCTTCAGAGATCGTTTTTCTCAGTATACCACTTCCCGCCGCCGGTTGTCATTGCATTTTTCGAAAAAAACAATATAATGGACTTGTTCCCCCGCCGCCCGAGGCGGCGCGGGGCAGGAGGAGGCCGCCTATGCCGGATTATTTCAACGTCCATATGGAAAAGCAGGCGCTCGCCGGGATCAGCGCCCTGGGCCTCGCCCACATGGGCGACGGCGTCTTTGAGCTGCTGGTGCGGAGCTGGCTCTGCCTCCACGGCAAGGCCACGTCCGCGGGCCTGCACCGGGCCACGGTGGCCCGGGTCGCCGCGCCGGCCCAGGCCCGGCAGATGGAGCGGATGCTTCCGCTGCTGACCGAGGAGGAGCTGGCCATCTACCGCCGCGGGCGCAACGCCCACGTCCATGCCGTGCCCAAGCACGCCACCGCCGGGGAGTACGCCAAAGCCACGGGCCTCGAGTGCCTCTTCGGCGCCCTGTTTCTGACCGGGCAGACCGCCCGGATCAACGAGCTGTTTGAATCGACCATGGAGGCGCCCAATGCCCTTTGATGCCCTGTTCTTATCCGCCGTGACCGAGGAGCTGGCCTCCGCCGCCGGGTCCCGCATCGACCGGGTCCAGCAGCCCACCCGGGACACGCTCCTGCTCTCCCTGCGCAGCCGCGAGGGGAACCGCAGGCTGCTCATCACCGTCAATCCCAACCACCCCCGGGTCCAGTTCACGGCCCTTTCCTTTGAAAATCCGGCGCAGCCGCCCATGTTCTGCATGCTGCTGCGCAAGCACCTGACCGGCGCCCGCATCGTCTCCTTCCGCCAGAAGCCCATGGAGCGGATGCTGGACATCGCCCTGGACTGCCTCGACGAGCTGGGCGAGCCGTCCCGGAAGCACCTGATGCTGGAGCTGATGGGAAGGTCCTCCAACCTCATCCTCACCGGCCCCGACGGGCGCATCATCGACTGCCTGCGCCGGGTGGACTTTGAGATGTCCGAGGCCCGGCAGGTCCTGCCGGGGCTTTACTACCGCGAGCCGCCCGCCCAAAATAAGCGCGACCCTTTCGCCTGCACCGAGGCGGACTTCCTCGCGCTCCTCGAGACGGCGGATGCACCGGTGCGGCTGGACAAGCTGCTGCTCGGCGCGCTGAACGGCCTCTCGCCGCTGCTCTGCCGGGAGCTGAGCTTCCGCCTCACCGGCGAGACCGAGTTCGACGCTTCCGCGCTCCCGGACCGGCCCGCCGCCGCGGCGAAGCTCTTCGCCTTCTTCGCGGGCTGCCGCCCCTTCCGCCCCGTGCTCCTCAGCCGGGACGGCGTGCCCTCGGACTTCTCCTGCGTGGAGATCGGCCAGTACGGCGGCTTCCTGGAGGAGACGGTCTTCCCGGACTGCTCCGCGCTGCTGGACGCCTTCTATGGCCGCAAGGAGCGCGCTGAGCGCCAGCGCCAGCGGGCACAGCAGCTCACGAAGCAGATCACGAACCACCGCGACCGTGTCGCCCGGAAGCTGGAGCTGCAAAAAAAGGAGCTGTCCGAGTCCAAGGACCGGGAGCGCCTCCGCCGCTGCGGCGACCTCGTGACCGCCAACCTTCACCGCATTACCCGGGGCCAGACCGTGCTGACCACTGAGGACTTTTACGACCCGGAGCTGCGGGAGGTGGACATCCGCCTCGCCCCCCAGCTCTCGCCCCAGCAGAACGCCGCCAAATATTATAAGGACTACGCCCGGGCCAAGCACGCCGAGCAGGTGCTCACGGAGCAGATCGCCCGCGGCGGAACGGAGCTGAATTACCTCAACAGCGTCCTTGAGGAGCTGAGCCGCGCCGAGTCCGACCGTGACATGGCCGAGATCCGCGCGGAGCTGGCGGACCAGGGCTATGTGCGCCGCACGGAGAAGAAGGCCATGAAGCAGCCCGCGGCGAAGCCCATGGAATTCCGCTCCAGCACCGGCTTCCCCATCCTGGTGGGCCGCAACAACCGCCAGAACGACCAGCTTACCCTGAAGCTGGCGGCCCGCTCCGACGTCTGGCTCCATGCCCAGAAGATCCACGGCAGCCACGTCATCATCGTCTGCGGCGGCCAGACGCCCGACGAGCAGACCATGACCGAGGCGGCCACGCTGGCCGCTCTCTACTCCCAGGCCCGCCAGGGCCAGAACGTCCCCGTGGACACCACCCTCGTCCGCAACGTCAAAAAGCCCGCCGGGAGCCTCCCGGGCATGGTCATCTACGACCGCTATACGACCCTCTACGTCACGCCCGACGAGACGCTGCCCGAACGGCTGCACCCCTGACGCCCCGCCGCATAGGATAGAACGTCCCGGGCCGAAGCCCGGGGCAAATCCGATGGACGGGAGGGGTCCCTATGGCTTGCTGCTCCTGCAGCGGAAGCTCCTGCTTACAGGAGCTCATCAGCCTCTGCAACCGCACCAGCGGCGTTCTGGCGGAGGTCGTCTCCTGCTGCGAAAGCTGCTGTAACTGCTGTAACTGCTGCAATTGCTGCGGCGGCTGCAGCTGCGGACGCAGTTCCTGCTGCCGCAGCTCCTGCGGCAGTTCCCGCAGCGCTTCTTCGCGCAGCGGCAGCTCCTGCGGCTGCAATTCCTGAGCAATGCCGGCGTTTCGCCGGCATACATACCGGGCGGTACCCCTCCGCCCATCCTGACTTTACATCTGGAGGTAATCCCATGGAGCAGAAGATCCGGCGGCTGTTTGTCCCCTGGAAGTACGAGGCGGAGCTGGAGACCGTCAACGCCCGGTCCGCCGAGGGCTTCCACCTGATCCGCGCGGGCCGGTTTTCCCGGACCGAGGAGGCGGACCCCGGCGTGCGCTACCGCTACGCCCTGGACTGCCGCGAGGGCCAGGGCTTCACGGAGCTGCTCTACGAAAAGCAGGGCTGGGAGCTGGTCTGCACCCAGGGCGCCTGGCTCTGGTTCCGCAAGCGCTGGCGGGAGGACGCCCAGGAGACGGAATATGAAATTCACGGCGCGCCGCGCCACGCCGTCGCGGACCACCTGCACCGCTGCATCCGCCCGCTGGACAAGCTCCGCAACGTGCTCCTCGTCCTGGCGGCCCTGCTGATCCTGGTGCCCAGCGACCTCACGGGGAACCTCACGCCCCGCATCGCCTGCGTGCCGCTCTTCGTCTGCCTCCTCCCGGTATGGACCGCCAAGAAGATGCGCAAGCTTCTCGGCGAGCACAGGCGCGCCTGACCGAAAAAACGCCCTGCATATCCCGGGGATATGCAGGGCATTTTGTTCTCTAAGACCGGTCCGTCCGGAGGCAGCGGACGGTGACGCGGGCCTGGCCGCCGAGGGTGCAGGTAAAGAGGGTGAGGTCCCAGTCCCCTGCCGTCATATCCTCCACCGCCGTGGGCCGCAGCATCTCCAGCTCCAGCACCTCGTAGGCGAACTCGTTCCCGTCCGCATCGGTGAACAGGACCGCGTCGCCCGGCGACAGGGACTTGAGCCGCCCGAAGTGGCTCTCATAGTTGTGGGCCAGGAGGATGAGGTCGTCCCGGTAGGCCGAGCCGCTGTAGCGGCAGGGCGTGCGGCGCAGGGCCGGATAGCTCCACTCGCTCTGCACCGGCAGCGCCAGGTCCAGCGCCGGAATCGTCAGGACGCCGATGTAGGACGTCCCGTCCACCTCCGTCACCGGCATCTCCATGCCCGGATAGCGGACATAGTCGGGCACGGCCTCCGCCGCACCGTCCGCGGCAGGCTGCGTCTCCGCCGCCCGGGATGCCCTCCGCGCGGCGCTCTCCCGCGTCAGCTGCGCCGTGACCGCCGCCGCGGCGTCGCCCGCCTGCCGGTCCTGCCGGAGGTTCCGGAGTGTCAGCCCCAGGGCCGTGCCC
>CALICR010000033.1 GCA_938049125.1 uncultured Clostridia bacterium | reverse complement strand
TCTTCCGATCTGCTGCGCGGCGCGCTGACCGCGGACGACGTGCAGAAGATCAAGCACTATGTCATCAACCCGGTGGAGAGCCGCGAGGCGGCCCTCGAAAAGCCTGAGACCCTGGCGGTGAACTACACCGTGCCCGAGACCGTGGAGACCCTGCACGGGTTCACGGCGCTGGACGAGGCGGGCCTCGGGGCCTTCCGGAAGGAGAAGGGGCTGGCCATGGACCAGGACGACCTCCGGTTCTGCCGGGACTACTTCCGCAGCGAGCGCCGGGACCCGACCATCACGGAGATCCGCCTCATCGACACCTATTGGTCCGACCACTGCCGCCACACCACCTTCCTTACCACCATCGACGGCGTGACCTTCGCCGACGCGGGGATGCAGAGAACCTGGGAGCAGTACCTGGCCGCCCGAAGGGAGCTGGGCCGCACGAAGCCCGTGAACCTCATGGACATCGCTACCATGGGCGCGCGGTACCTCAAGGCGACCGGAAAGCTCACAAAGCTCGACGAGTCCGAGGAGATCAACGCCTGCACCGTGAAGATGGAGGTGGAGACCGAGGACGGGAAAGAACCCTGGCTCCTCCTCTTCAAAAACGAGACCCACAACCACCCCACGGAGATCGAGCCCTTCGGCGGCGCGGCCACCTGCATCGGCGGCGCGATCCGCGACCCGCTCTCGGGCCGGTCCTACGTCTACGGGGCCATGCGCCTCACCGGCGCGGCGGACCCGCTGCGCCCCGTGGAGGAGACGCTGCCCGGCAAGCTGCCCCAGAAGAAGCTGGTCACCACAGCGGCGGCGGGCTATTCCTCCTACGGCAATCAGATCGGCCTCGCCACCGGCCAGGTGGACGAGCTGTACCACGACGGCTACGCCGCCAAGCGCATGGAGATCGGCGCGGTCATCGCGGCGGCCCCGGCGGAGAACGTCCGCCGCGAGACCCCTGCCCCCGGCGACCTCGTCATCCTGCTGGGCGGCCGCACCGGCCGCGACGGCTGCGGCGGCGCCACCGGCTCCTCCAAATCCCACACCCTGGCGTCGCTGGAGACCTGCGGCGCCGAGGTCCAGAAGGGCAACGCCCCCGAGGAGCGCAAGCTCCAGCGCCTGTTCCGCTGCGGCGCGGCCTCCCGGCTCATCAAGCGCTGCAACGACTTTGGCGCGGGCGGCGTATCCGTGGCCATCGGCGAGCTGGCCGACGGCCTGCACATCTCCCTCGACAAGGTCCCGAAGAAGTACGAGGGCCTCGACGGCACGGAGCTGGCCATTTCCGAGTCCCAGGAGCGCATGGCCGTGGTCGTGGCCCCGGAGGACGCAGATGCGTTCTGCACCCTGGCGGAGCAGGAGAACCTCGAAGCCACGGTGGTGGCCGAGGTTCGGGCAGAGCCGCGGATGACCATGGAGTGGAACGGCCGGACCATTGTGGACCTCAGCCGCGAATTTCTGAACTCCAACGGCGCGGAGAAGCACATCACCATCACCCCCGACGCCCCGCAGCCCTTCGAAAAGGCGATCCCCGCGGACTTTGCCGCGGGCTTCCGCGCCCTGGCGGGCGACCTCAACATTTGCTCTCACCGCGGCCTCGCGGAGCGCTTCGACTCTACCATCGGCGCGGGCACCGTCGTGATGCCCTTCGGCGGCAAGTACCAGCGCACGCCGAACCAGGCCATGGTGCAGAAAATTTCCCTCGAAACGAAGCACACGGACTGCTGCTCCTTCATGAGCTGGGGCTGCAATCCCTACCTTCTGGAGCGGTCGCCCTACCACGGTGCATACCTCGCGGTGGTGGAGTCGGCGGCGAAGCTTGTGGCCTCCGGCGCGTCCTTCGAGGACGTCTACCTCACGTTCCAGGAATACTTTGAAAAGCCCGGCCAGGACGGCCGCCGCTGGGGCAAGCCGCTGGCGGCGCTGCTGGGCGCGTTCCGGGCCCAGATGGAGCTGGGTGTCGGGGCCATCGGCGGCAAGGACTCCATGAGCGGCAGCTTCGAGCAGCTGGACGTGCCGCCCACGCTGGCCTCCTTCGCCGTCACCACGGGCCGGACGACCGAGGTCGTGACGCCGGAGTTCAAGGCGGCGGGCCATCCCGTCTGCCTGCTGACGCCGGACTACGGCGCCGACGGCCTGCCCGAGGCCAAGTCGCTCCTCGCCCTCTTCGATCATGTGACGGCGCTGATGCGGGCGGGCAAGGTCCATGCGGCCTGGACGCCGGGCTTCGGCGGTGCGGCGGAGGGCATCCTCAAGATGGCCCTCGGCAACGGCCTCGGCTTCCGTTTCGCGGACGGCCTCAGCCTCGAGACCCTGTTCGGCTACCGCTACGGCAGCTTCGTGCTGGAGCTGGACGAGCCGGAGGGCACGCTTCTCGGCGAGACGACGGCGGAGCCGGAATTCCGCTTTGGCGAGGAGACCGTCTCCCTCGCGGAGCTGACAAAGCGCTACGAGGACAAACTGGAGCCGGTCTATTCCTGCAACATCGACCAGGTCCAGGCGGACCTTCCGACGCTGTCCGCCCCCGAGACCGAGCGGGTGCGCCCGCGCGTCGTCTCGGCCCGGCCCAAGGCGGTCATCCCCGTGTTCCCCGGCACGAACTGCGAGTACGACACGGCCCGCGCCCTGCGCGACGCCGGGGCGGAGCCGGAGATCCTCGTCATCAACAACCGCAGCGCCGAGGGCATCACCCGGTCCGTGGAGCGCTTCGCCGCGGCCCTGCGGGAGAGCCAGATCGTCCTGGTGCCCGGCGGCTTCTCCGGCGGCGACGAGCCGGACGGCTCCGGCAAGTTCATCACTGCCTTCTTCCGCAATGCGGAGATCCGGGAGGCCGTGACGGAGCTGCTGGAGCGGCGGGACGGCCTCATGGCCGGTATCTGCAACGGCTTCCAGGCCCTCATCAAGCTGGGCCTCGTGCCCTACGGCAAAATCGTGGACACCGACGTCCACAGCCCCACGCTGACCTACAACACCATCGGCCGCCACCAGTCGAAGATCGTGCGCACGCGCATCGCCTCCAACCGCTCGCCCTGGCTCGCGCATACGAAGGTGGGCGACGTCTACTCCGTGGCCATCTCCCACGGCGAGGGCCGCTTCCTGGCCGAGGACGCCGTGCTCCGGACGCTGGCGGAGAACGGCCAGATCGCCACGCAGTACGTGGACTTCGCGGACCGCGCCACGGCGGACGTCCAGTTCAACCCCAACAACTCCGCCTGGGCCATCGAGGGCATCACCTCGCCGGACGGCCGCGTCTTCGGCAAGATGGGCCACTCGGAGCGCGTGGGGACCGGGCTTTACAAAAACGTCCCGGGCTGTTATGATATGGGTATGTTTGAATCCGCTGTCGAATATTTTAAGAGAGGGTAACAAATGGCCTACTATTTTACCGAACCGTCCCATACGTTTAACGAATATCTGCTGGTGCCCGGGTACTCCTCCAGCGAGTGCATCCCCGCCGCCGTGTCCCTCCGGACGCCGCTGGTGCGGCACCGCCGGGGCGAGGAGCCGGCCATCACGCTCCAGATCCCCCTGGTCTCCGCCATCATGCAGTCCGTCTCCGGCGAAAAGCTCGCCATCGCCCTGGCCCGGGAGGGCGGCGTCTCCTTCATCTACGGGTCCCAGTCTATCGAGGCCGAGGCCGCCATGGTCGCCGCCGTCAAGGGCTACAAGGCCGGCTTCGTGAAGAGCAGCTGCAACATCCGTCCCGACCAGACCCTGGCGGACATCCTGGCTCTGAAGGAAAAGACGGGCCACTCCACCGTCTCCGTCACCGATGACGGCACCGAGAGCGGCCGCCTGGTCGGCATCGTGACCAGCCGCGACTATCGCGTCAGCCGCATGGCCCTGGAGACGAAGGTCTCCGACTTCATGACCCCGCTGGAGCAGCTCGTCACCGCCCCCGAGGGCACCACCCTCAAGGAGGCCAACGACATCATCTGGGACCACAAGCTCAACGCCCTGCCCATCGTGGACAAGGACGGGCGGCTCTGCTACTTCGTGTTCCGCAAGGACTACGACCAGCACAAGCAGAACCCCACGGAGCTGCTGGACGCCCAGAAGCGCTACGTCGTCGGCGCGGGCATCAACACCCGGGACTATGAGACCCGGGTCCCGGCCCTGCTGGCCGCGGGCGCGGACGTGCTCTGCATCGACTCCTCCGAGGGCTTCTCCGAATGGCAGAAGCGCACAATCCACTGGATCCGCAGCCAGTACGGCGACAGCGTCAAGGTCGGCGCAGGCAACGTCGTGGACCGGGACGGCTTCCGCTTCCTGGCCGAGAGCGGCGCGGACTTTGTCAAGGTCGGCATCGGCGGCGGCTCCATCTGCATCACCCGCGAGACCAAGGGCA
>CALICR010000032.1 GCA_938049125.1 uncultured Clostridia bacterium | reverse complement strand
GTCGACGACGACGAGGACTACGAGTTCGACGACGACGTCATCTACGAGGTCAAGTGTCCCACCTGCGGCGAGGTCATCAACCTGGACGAGGAAATGCTGGACGCCGGTAAGATCGAATGCCCCAACTGCGGGGAAGAGCTGGAGTTCGACGTCTCCGAGACCGAGGACGAGGAGTAATTCAAGGCATGGAAAGGGCCGCGTGGAACCCCACGCGGCCCTTTTGGCGAAAACAGGGAGGACGCCATGGCAAAGGAATTCGGGGACATCGGACGGGAGATCCGGGACGCCGTGCTGGACGCGGTGAACTCCGGGGACTTCTCCCAGCTTAACGGGCGTATCACCCGGTCCGTCGGAGACGCCATCGACGAGGTGAACGCGCGCCTTGGCTGCCGCGGGTCCGCCGGGGCCGACGCGCCCCAGGGCCGGGGACCGGCGCAGGAGCCGGAGACAGTCCGGGCGGAGGAGCCGCGGAAGCACACCATCACCTATAAATGGCCGGACGGCTCGTCCTGTCACATCGAAAAGGACCGCCGCGCGGCGGAGGACGAGGCCCTCTGCACGGTCCGACCCGGCAGCCGGGCCGCGGGCATCCTGCTGACGGTCTTCGGCGCGATCTTTCTCGGCTCCTTTGGGCTGGCGGCCCTGATCACGCTGGCGGTCGGCCTGGCCAAAGGCGTCCTCGGCGCGGGCGCCCTCGCTGTCTGCATCGTGTTCGGCACGCTCGCGCTGGGCAGCGGCGCGATGCTGGGCGCCGGGTGCAGCCTCTCGGGCCGGGCCAAGCGTCTCCGGGCCTACGCGGCGGCGCTCCGGGGCAAGACCTACTGCGCCATCGCCGACCTGGCCCGCCGGGTGCGGAAGCCCGAGGCCTTCGTCTGCAAGGAGCTGCACCGGCTCATCGCCCGCGGGAACTTTCCCCAGGGCCACATCGACGATGAGCAGAAGACGCTGCTGCTGACGGACGAGGTCTACGACCAGTACCGCGCCCTCCAGCGCCAGCGGGCCGAGGCCGCGGCGGCCCCGGCGGAGACGCCCGAGGCGCGGCTCTACCGCGAGACGGCGGAGCAGGGCGAGCGCTATCTCACGGCCATCCGCCGGGCCAACGACGCCATTCCCGGCGAGGCGGTGTCCGAGAAGCTCTACCGGCTGGAGGATGTGGTCCGCCGCATCTTCGGCCAGGTAAAGGAGCATCCGGAGCAGCTGCCGGAGCTGCGGCGCTTCCTTGACTACTATATGCCCACGACGCTGAAGCTCGTGGAGACCTACGAGGAGCTGGACGGCCAGCCCAGCGAGGGCGAGAACATCCGGAAGGCCAAGGCGGAGATCGAGAAGACCCTCGACACCATCAACCAGGCCTTCGAAAACCTCTTCGACAGCCTGTTCGCCCACACCGCCGTGGATATCTCCAGCGACATCAGCGTCCTCAAGACCCTGCTGAAGCAGGAGGGCCTGACGGGCAGCGACTTTACATAAGTCCGGCCCGGAATATCGTGCTCCCGGAAAGCCCGGCTCTGCACGCGCAGAGCCGGGCTTTCTGCATGGCGGGTTGTATCCTATATGCGGTCCATTGTCCGCGACAGAAGCAATAATTCTAAAAATGTACGCGCTATAAATACACTTGACTTTTACAGAAAAACAAGTTACAATAAGTCCAACAAAAACGAGAGAAAGCCGGGGAAGAAGCATGGAGTATCAGAGCACGAGAAGCGAGGCGGTCCGCGCCAGTGGGGCCGAGGTCGTTCTGCAGGGCATGGCCCCGGACGGCGGGCTATTCGTGCCCGTGGGCGGCGTGCTGCCCCGGGTGGACGCGGCGCGGCTGTGCGGCCTCGCGTCCCTGGACCTGGCGGCGGAGGTGGTCTGCGCTCTGCTGCCGGACTTCTCCCAGGACGAGACGGCGGCCATGGTCCGCCGGGCCTATGCGGGCCGCTTCGAGACCGCGGACCTGACGCCGACGGTCCGGGTGGGCGAGCGCTGGGTGCTGGAGCTGTTCCGCGGCCCAACGGCGGCCTTCAAGGACGTGGCCCTCTCCCTGCTGCCCCAGCTGATGGCGGCGGCCCGGGCCAAATGCGGCGCGCCGGAGGAGATCGCCATTCTGACCGCCACCTCCGGCGACACGGGCAAGGCGGCCCTGGAGGGCTTCCGGGACGTGCCCGGCACGCGTATCCTCGTATTCTACCCCGCCGAGGGCGTCAGCCCGGTGCAGCGGCTGCAAATGGTGACCCAGCCCGGCAAAAACGTGACGGTCTGCGCCCTGCGCGGCAATTTTGACGACGCCCAGCGCGGCGTGAAGGCCGCCTTCCGGGCCTGCACGGCGCAAGACCTGCTGCGGGGCAGGCCGGTGCGGCTCTCCTCGGCCAACTCCATCAACATCGGGCGGCTGGTGCCCCAGATCGTCTACTACTTCAAGGCCTACGGCGACCTGCTGCGCGCCGGGGCGCTGCGGATGGGCGAGCCGCTGGACTTCGTGGTGCCCACGGGCAACTTCGGCGACATTCTGGCGGGCTGGTGCGCCGGGGCTATGGGCCTTCCTGTGGGAACGCTGGTCTGCGCCTCCAATGAGAACGACGTGCTGACGGAGTTCTTCCGGACGGGGCGCTATGACCGCCGCCGCCCCTTTCACAAAACCAGCTCGCCCTCCATGGATATCCTGGTGTCCAGCAATCTGGAGCGGCTGCTCTACCTCGAGAGCCGGGACACGGTGCTGACGGCGCGGCTCCTGCGGGAGCTGGAGGAGACGGGCTGCTACCGGCTCCCGGAGGACCTGGCGGCGCGCATCGGGGCGAAATTCCGGGCCGCCTCCTGCGACGAGGCCGAGACCCGGACGGCTATCCGGCAGGTCTGGGCGGACCACGGCTACCTCATGGACCCGCATACGGCGGTGGCCTGGCACGCGGCGGAGCGCTGCGCCGCCGGGCGGCCCACGGTGGTGCTCGCCACGGCCTCGCCCTTCAAGTTCCCGGGGACCGTGCTGGAGGCCCTGGGCGAGGCGGTCCCGGCGGACGCCTTTGCGGCCATGGACCGGCTGACGGAGGTGACGGGCGTCGCCGCGCCGCGGTGCCTGCGGGATCTCGCGGGCGCGCCGGTGCGCCACCGGGACGAGATCGACCGGGGAGATTTGCTCCCCTATGTGCTTCAGAAACTGGAGGGATGAGGATGAAACGGGTAACGGTACGGACTCCGGCCACGTCGGCCAACCTGGGACCGGGCTTCGACTGCTTCGGCTGCGCCTTCGATCTCTACAACACGCTGACCTACGAGGAGACGGAGGCGGGCCTCCGCTTCTCGGGCTTCGAGCCGAAGTATGAGAACGCGGACAACCTGGCCGTGGTGGGCTACCGGCTGGTGATGGAGGCGCTGGGCCTTCCGATGCCGGGGCTGCACATCGCCATCCGGGCGGAAATTCCGATCTGCCGCGGCCTTGGCTCCTCCTCGTCACTGCTGGCGGCGGGGGCCATCGCGGCCAATGCCCTCCATGGGGGCGTGCTTTCGGAGCAGGAGGTGCTGACGCTCTGCACCAGCTTCGAGGGCCACCCGGACAACCTCGCGCCCTGCCTCCTCGGCGGCATGACGGCGTCCATGATGGCCGGAGACCGGCCCGTGACGGTGCGTTTCGCCGTCAGTCCGAAGCTCCGCTTCACGGCGCTGATCCCGGACTTTGAGTTCTCCACCAGCGCGGCCCGGGCGGCACTGCCGGACAACGTGCCCCGCAGAGATGCGATTTTCAACGTTTCCCACGGCGCGATCCTGCTCAAGGCGCTGGAGACCGGGGACACGGCGCTGCTGGCTCTGGCCATGCGGGACCGGCTCCACGAACCCTACCGCAAGCCCCTCCTGCCCGGCAGCGAGGCGGCGGAGCAGGCGGCCCGGGACTGCGGCGCGCTGACCTTCACGCTGAGCGGCGCGGGGCCGACATTCCTCTGCGTCGCCGAGGACGAGGCATTTCCGGCGCGCATCCGGGCGCGGCTGGCCGGCTGCCTGCCGGGCTGGGAGGTCCGGCCGCTGACCGTGGATACCCGCGGCGCCGTTTCGGTCCTGGACGTCATGGACGGCTTTGTGGCATAAAACTTCATGCAGGAACGCCGCACCACGAAAATGCGCAGAGGTCGGAGCATGAAGTTCTTGTGCATCATTTCCGGTTGCCCCGCAGGGGCGAGGAAATGGCACATTTTTGATTTTGCTATGCTTTTGCATCGCAAAAACGGGTCCCGCAGGTGTGCTTCCTGCGGGACCTGTCTTTTTGGTTAAATATCATCCTCGGACCGGTCTGCGGACCGGCGGGCGTCGAAGCCCTCCGGGTACCGGGCGCGGAGCTTGTCAAGGTTGCCCTGCAAAAT
>CALICR010000031.1 GCA_938049125.1 uncultured Clostridia bacterium | reverse complement strand
CATCAAGATCATCGGCGACCACACCGACAAGTACGTCCAGGCCTACTTCCAGTATGACTCCAAGAAGACCGGCGGCGTCACCATCTCCCACCTGCGCTTCGGCGACAAGCCCATCAAGAGCCCCTACTACATCAACAAGGCCGACTTCGTCGCCTGCCACAACCCCTCCTATGTGACGAAGGGCTTCAAGATGGTGCAGGATGTCAAGCCCGGCGGCGTGTTCATGATCAACTGCCAGTGGTCCTTCGAGGAGCTGGAGCATCACCTGAACGCTGCGGCCAAGCGCTACATCGCCAAGAACAACATTCAGCTCTACACCATCAACGCCATTGACCTCGCCATCAAGGTCGGCATGGGCAAGCGCACCAACACCATTCTGCAGTCCGCCTTCTTCTCCCTGGCCAAGGTCATGCCCGAGGCTGACGCCATCAACTACATGAAGGAAGCCGCGAAAAAGTCCTACCTGAAGAAGGGCGAGGACGTCGTGAAGAAGAACTGGGACGCCATCGACGCCGGTGCCACCGCTTACACCAAGATCGACGTGCCCGCCTCTTGGGCCACCGCCGAGGACAAGCCCGACACCACCGTGCTCGAGGGCAAGCCGGAGCTGGTCAAGCAGGTCAAGGAGATCCTCTTCCCCATCGGCAAGATGGACGGCGACTCCCTGCCCGTTTCCGCCTTCTCCGCCCATGTGGACGGCCAGTTTGAGGTCGGCGCCTCCGCTTACGAGAAGCGCGGCGTTGCCGTCACCGTTCCCGAATGGGACGAGAAGAAGTGCATCCAGTGCAACAACTGCGCCTATGTGTGTCCGCACGCCACCATCCGTCCCTTCGCGCTGACCGAGGAAGAGGTCAAGGCCGCTCCCGCCGCCGCGAAGATCGTGCCTGTCAAGGCCGGCAAGGGCAAGGGCGTCTACTCCTACACCATGGCCGTCTCCCCGCTGGACTGCATGGGCTGCGGCGTCTGCGTCGGCGTCTGCCCGACCAAGGCCATCACCATGGTTCCCCAGGAGAGCCAGCTGGCCCAGCAGGAAGTCTTCAACTACGCTGTCTCCAAGGTCTCTGAGAAGAAGGATATGCAGGACGCCACCGTCAAGGGCAGCCAGTTCAAGCAGCCCCTGCTCGAGTTCTCCGGCTCCTGCGCCGGCTGCGCCGAGACGTCCTACGCCCGCCTGATTACCCAGCTGTTCGGCGACCGGATGTACATCTCCAACGCCACCGGCTGCTCCTCCATCTGGGGCAACCCGGGCGCGACCGCTCCCTACTGTGCCAACAAGGAAGGCCACGGCCCCGCGTGGTGCAACTCCCTGTTCGAGGACAATGCGGAGCACGGCTACGGCATGTTCATCGCCCAGGATACCATCCGCAGCAACATGGCTGCCCGGACCCATCAGCTCATCAACGTCGCTTACGCGGACGCTGATCTGAAGGCTGCCGCCCAGAAGTGGCTTGACTCCATGGAAGACGGCGACGCCAACCAGGAAGCTGCCAAGGCTTACATCGCCGAGCTGGAAGCCTCCGTCATGGACGGCTGCACCTGCGAAGCCTGCACCCTGGGCCGTGAGATTCTGGAGAACAAGGACTACCTGGCCAAGAAGTCCATCTGGATCTTCGGCGGCGACGGCTGGGCCTACGACATCGGCTTCGGCGGCGTTGATCATGTCCTCGCCTCCGGCAAGAACGTCAACATCTTCGTCTTCGACACCGAGGTGTACTCCAACACCGGCGGACAGGCCTCCAAGGCGTCCAACATCGGCCAGGTCGCTCAGTTTGCGGCTGCCGGTAAGGAAGTCAAGAAGAAGAGCCTGGCGGAGATCGCCATGTCCTACGGCTACATCTACGTCGCGCAGGTCGCCATGGGCGCCAACCCCGCCCAGACCATCAAGGCCATCAAGGAGGCCGAGGCCTACAACGGCCCGTCCATCGTGATCGGCTACGCGCCCTGCGAGATGCACTCCATCAAGGGCGGCATGATGAACTGCCAGTCCGAGATGAAGAAGGCTGTCGACTGCGGCTACTGGAACATGTTCCGCTTCAACCCGGCTGCTGAGCCCGGCAAGAAGTTTATCCTGGATTCCAAGGCGCCCGCCGGCGGCTATCAGGACTTCCTGATGAACGAAGCCCGCTACAGCCGTCTGACCCGCGAGTTCCCCGAGCGTGCGACCGAACTGTTCGCCAAGAACGAGGCTGCCGCGAAGGATCGCTACGAGCACCTGCTCAAGCTGGTCGAGCTGTACGACAAATAAGCATCCCTGAATCACACCGGCGCGCTGCAAGCAATTGCAGCGCGCCTCTTTTTTCTGTCTCGCATTCTAACAGAACCGCGTATTCCCTTCTGTCGCATTTTCCTCTCTCTGGCATTCTGCCTCACTGCGCCCTTGATTTTCCGTTTGCGGCGTGCTATGCTTGGAACAGCTTGGAACAGGAGGCACAGGATGGATGAGGCGCTGGTCTATGAAATTCTCGCCGTGGTGGGCGAGATCCCCGAGGGGCGTGTGGCCACCTATGGGCAGATCGCGCGGCTCATCGGCCGGGAGCGGAACGCCCGGCTCGTGGGCACCGTGCTGCGCCACTCCGGCCTATACGGCGACTACCCCTGCCACCGGGTCGTGAACCACTGCGGCCGTCTTACCCCCGGCTGGCCGGAGCAGGCCTTTCTCTTGCAGCAGGAGGGCGTCCCGGTCCGCCCCGATGGCCGTGTGGACCTCAAGCGCTTCCAATGGGACGCCTGACAGATCCGATCATGAAGGACCCCACCGGTATGACCGGTGGGGTCCTGTCCGCCGAAATCAGCCGGAGGCTTTCTCCGACTGATTTTTTATAATATATCCTCTGGAAATCACAGGAAAATGCCGCGGTCGAGGAGGACGCGCTCCAGTTCCCGGGCGTGATCGGCGGCGTCCGTGCCGCGCAAGGACCCAAGCGTGCTGCAAAGCGCGTACAGGAGGGACAGACAGCCGGTGTAGCACGGGAAATAGCCCTCCGCCGCGGCCTCGCATTGCAGCGTGCAGGAGGCATAGACATACAGCGGAGACGGCTCCAGGTCGGTCAGGAGGACGATGGGCACACCCCGGGTATGCAGGAACTCCGTGCCCTCCACGATCTGCGCGGTGTAGCGGGAAAAGCAGAGGGTGACGGCCAGGTCGTCGGGCCGGACGGTCATCAGGCGGTCATAATAATCGCAGGCGCCGGGCAGAAGCTCCTGGACCTGGAGGCCGAGATACCGGAGCATCGAGGCCAGAAGTGCCGCCAACGCGGCGGAGGCCCGCCCACCTGTCACATAGACGCGCTTTGCGGCCAGGATGCGGTGCGCCGCATCGGGAAGCGCAGCCCGGTTTTCCGGCAGCGTCATCGTTTTTTCGATGGCGGCAATGTCCTGCCGCATCGTGCGTTCAAACACGTCGCCGTCCGGCGCGGGGGCGCTGGAAAGCTTATTGGAAATGATGAGCTTCGACTGCGCATAGGCGGAAAACGTGCGCTTGAATTCGGTAAATTTTGCAAAGCCGAGGCTGTTGCAGAATTTCACGACGGTCTTCTCGCTGACACCGCAGTTCCGGGCCAGCGCTGTGATCGAGAGGAACGGGATCTGCTCATAATTTTTCACCACATAGTCCGCCACGAGCCGCTGCGCAGCGGGAAAGCGGTAGCGGTCCCCCTTGATCCCGGAGAGGATCTCCTGCATATCGTTCATCCAAACACACCTCCTTGGGCCTGCCTGACCATTTTACACGATAATGACTGAAAAAGCAAACGTCGAAAAAGAAAAATAATTTTCTTTTTATATTGCAATAGGAAAAATTTATGGTATAATCAAGATGCCGGCAAAACAAAATTAGGGGGATATTTTGTATGGAACCGCAGCATGCGATCCGCTATCTCGCACTTTCCCAGGAGGAATTGATCGATGCAGGGGCGTTTGACCTGCAAATGAGTATTGCAGCGCTGGAAAAGGGGCTGCTTGATTTTGAAAAAGGAAAAATTCTTTTCCCGGATAAGATCGTCCAGATCTTCGACCAGGAGACCCAGGACCGCATCAACTGCCTCCCGGCGACCCTGCTGGAGGAGGGTGTCTGCGGCATGAAATGGGTGTCCGTCTTCCCGCAGAACCCGCGGAAATTCGGCACGCAGAATCTTTCGGCCATCATCATCCTGTCGAGTCTCGAAAACGGCTACCCGGTCTGCGTGATGGACGGGACGCTCTGCTCCAACATGCGCGTGGCGTCCATGGGCGCGGTCGCCGCCCGGAAGCTCGCGCGCGAGGATTCCGAGGTGATCGGCTTCATTGGCGCGGGCGAGCAGGCCAAGCTGCACCTGCTCGGCATGAAGGCGGTGCGCCCGGGCCTGAAGGTCTGCAAGCTGGCCTCCAAGTATCCGGAGGAGGAGGCCGTGTTTATCCGCCAGCTCTCGCCTTACCTCCCGGATATGCAGTTCATCGCCTGCAACGGGAATATGGAGGCCGCCATGCGGGATTCCGACATCCTCGTCACAGCCACGAGCGCCCAGGCCCCGCTGCTGAAGGCCGACTGGATCAAGGAAGGCGCGTTCTACAGCCACATCGGCGGCTGGGAGGACGAGTACGCCGTCGTACAGAAGGCGGATAAGATCGTCTGCGACGACTGGGCGACCGTCAAGCACCGCACCCAGACGGTCAGCCGCTGCTATCGGGACGGCGTGATCGGCGACGGCGATATCTATGCCAACGTCGTCGAGCTGCTAAACGGCAGCAAGCCCGGCCGCGAAACCGAGAAGGAATTCATCTATTTCAACGCGGTCGGCCTGGCCTACACAGACATTTCCATTGCCTACGCCATGTACACCCGCGCCCGCGAGGCGGGGAAAGGGCACATGCAGGACCTCCAGGGCAGCATGATCTTCGACAAGACGGACCTCAAGCTGCGGCTCTGATCCCATTTTCCCATGCAAAACCGCCGTATGGCAATGCCATACGGCGGCATTTTTTCAGTCCCGCAGCCTCCAGTAGCCGCAGCAGCCGTCTTCGGAGAGAGGCCGGAATCCGGCGGCGCAGTAAAAGGCCCGGGTCTTCGGCGTGTCATCCGCAGCCAACTCGATCTGGCGCACCTCCGGGTACCGCGCCAGCAGCTCCCGCAGCAGCGCCGTGCCGACGCCCCGCCGCTGGTGGGCAGGGCAGACCAGCAGGTCCTGGACGAACACAACGGTCTCGCCGTCCCCCACCGCCCGGAGCAGCCCGATCAGCCGGCCGTCTGCGTAGGCCGCCAGCGTCAGCAGCGACCGCGCAAAGCCGCGGCGCAGCGTCTCCGGCTCCGCCGTGTAGGCCGTCCACCCTACGCTGGCATAGAGCGGCAGCACCTCCGCCGCGCAGTAGTTCTCATATTTCTGAATGTGCAAATCTGTAACCTCCTCAAAAAACTCGTTACAGATCAAAACGCAGCCGCACCATCGTTCCCTTCCCTTTTTACTTCCAGGTCTCCCAGACCTCGGGGCAGTAGCCCACGGTGGCCTGCTTGCCGTTCCGGACCACGGGGGTGCGCATGAGCTTCGGGTCGTCGTAGACCTTGTCCTCCTTCGCCGCCGCGTCGTCCATGTACTTCATGAGGTCGATGTCCGGCGCTTTGGCGTTCCAGTCGATCAGGTTGTCCACGCCGCCGACGGCGCGCAGGACGCTGTCAAACTCCCGTGGCGCCATTCCGTAGCGCACCACGTCGATGGACTGGAACGGGATGCGCCGCTCCTTGAAGTAGCGCTCCGCCTTCTTCGTGTCGAAGCACTTACTCTTGCCAAAAATCTGAATGTTCATCGGTATTCCACTCCCATCATGCAGAGGCCGCAGGCCGGAGCCATCGGCCCGGCCTGCCAGCGTTCGCCGGAGGCCAGAATGTCTGTGACCGCCTCCGGCGGCAGCTCGCCGCGCCCGACGCGCAGCAGGGTCCCCGTCATCAGACGCACCATATTATAAAGGAAGCCGTTCCCCGTCACCGTCAGCCGCAGCTCCGGTCCGAGCTGCTCCAGCGTCATGGCCTCGACGGTGCGGACCGAGGACTTCTTGAGGTCCGGATTGGAGCAAAAGGCCCGAAAGTCGTGCTCACCCAGGAAGTACGGGATGCAGGCGCGCATGGCCTCCGCGTCCAGCGGCTCCGGGCAGACATAGAGGAACCGCCGCTCAAAGACGTTGGGCGTCTCGCTGTTCCAGATGCGATAGCGGTAGGTCTTCCGCTTGGCCGAGAGGCGGGCATGGAAGCGCTCGTCCGCGCGCTCCACCGAGAGAACGCCGATGTCCTGGGGCAGATAGCGCCGGAGATACCGGCAGATGTCCTCCGGCGCGGCCTTGGTGTCCGCGCGGAAGCTGGCCACCTGGCCCGCCGCGTGGACCCCGGCGTCGGTCCGGCCGCTGCCCTGGACCTCAATGGGGCAGCCGAACATAGCGGAAAGCGCGTGCTCCAGCTTGCCCTGGATGGTGTTCGCCGTGTTGCCCTGCTTCTGCCAGCCGCTGTAGCGCGTGCCCTCGTAGGCCACGGTCATCTTAAAATTCTGAATCAAGCCGTCAATTCCTCCAGCAGTTCATCGATCTCGGACCGGCTGTCCGCGGAGAACAGAAATTCCCCGTTCTCACCGTAAATTTCCATATGGCCCCGGACGTATTGGATGGTGACATTCATCATGCGGATCACGCTCATTTCTTTTTTTCTGCGCATATCCTATCACATTGACTGTCCCATAATCCGGACTTTACAAAAGAAATCCGGCTGTGCGGCGCACAGCCGGATTTCTTGTTTCGCTTACTTGACGTAGTTCATGCTGACCCAGCCGCCGGTGGAGAGCTTGCCCCAGGTCATGCCGTCGGCAGAGGCGGTCTCCACGATGGTGACCTGCGCGCCGCGCGCCAGGCTGGACACCACGCCCGCGCTCATGCCTGCGGCGGAGCGGACGTTCAGGACGGAGCCGGTAACGGTGTAGGTCCCGCCGGAGGAGGAAACGCCGCTGCTGCCGGAGCCGCCGGTCACATAGTCCATGCTGATCCAGCCGGAGGAGATGCGGCCCCAGGTCATACCGTTCACGGTGGTGGTCTCAAGGATCTCCACGGTGTCGCCGCGGGAGAGGCCACCGACAATGGCGCCGTCCAGACCCGCCTTGCTGCGGATGCGCAGGCTGCCGGTGTTGACGGTGCCCGTGCTGCCGGAGGAGCTGCCGCCGCTGGGCGTCGAAGGCTCTGTGCTCCCGCCGGTGCTGCCGGAGTAATCCGTATATTGAAGAGCGATCCAGCCGCCGGTGGAGAGCTTGCCCCAGAGCGCGCCGTCCACGGTGGAGGTCTCCACGACGGTCACGGTCGTGCCGCGGTAGACGGTGCTGGAGACGCCGTTGCCGGTGCCGGGGCCGGTGCGGACGTTGAGGGCGCTTCCGGTCACGGTCACGGTCGTGCCGCTCTGGGACGGCTGCGAGGGCTCGCTGCCGCCGCCCGTCTGGCCGCCCGCGGAATAGTCGGTGTAGGAGAGGCAGATCCAGCCGCTGCCGCTGATCTTGCCCCAGGGGCGTCCGTCCACGGTGGTGACGGACTCGATGGTCAGGGTCTGGCCGTTGTAGACGCCGGACACGATGCCGTTGGAGGTGCCTGCGCCGGAGCGCACGTTGATGGGGCCGTTGGTGACCTTGACCGTGACGGTCTCGTTCGAGGGCTGCTCCGGCTCGGAAGGCTGCTCCGGTTCCGTGCTGCCCGCGGAATAGTTCGTGTAGGTGAGACAGATCCAGCCGCCGTCCTTGAGTTTGCCCCAGGCGGTGCCGCCGACGTCGGCGGTCTCCACGATAACGACGTCCTGGCCGTTATAGACGGCAGAGATGACGCTGTTAGACGTGCCCGCGCCGGAGCGCACGTTGACGACGGACCCGGTCACGCGGACGGTCTTCCCTTCCTCGGCGGGCTTCTCCGGCTCCGAGGGCTGCTCGGGCTCGGTGGGCTGCTCCGGCTCCGTGGGGGTCTCCTCCGAGTAGGGCTCCGTGTACTTGAGGGCGATCCAGCCGCCGCTCTCCAGCTTGCCCCAGAGCAGGTCGTCCTGGAGCTCCGCCACGATGGTGACGACATCACCGTTGTAGAGCAGGCCCACGGGGGAACTGCTGGTGCTGGCATCGGCACGGACGTTCAGGGAATTGCTCACCTTGACCACGCGCTTGTAGTTGACCTCGGTCTCCTTCGGCTGGTCCACGGTGGTGCCGGAGGAATCCTGCCAGTAGGCGAAGAGGGTGCGGCCGCTCACGCTGTCGTCGAGCTTCGTGATCTGCGTGCCGTTGCGGGTGGCGTTGTACCAGCCCTGGAAGGTGTAGCCGGACCGGGACGGGGTCGCAAGCTCTGTGACGGAGGTCCCGGCGACGTAGGCCTGCACGACGCGGCTGCACTGGCCGCCGCGGGCGTTATAGATCACGTAGTTGTAGGTCCCGGCGGCAGACTTGGCGTAGACGCCGTTGAGGTAGAGGTTCGCCTCGGCGAGGCGGCGCGTGATGAGGCCGCCGACGATCTCGCCGCCCGCCCGGCACCAGGTGGCCATGGCGTTGACGAAGTCGATGCCGGTGACGCCGTTCACGATGGCGTCGCGGAACGTGCCGCTGGCGCGGGTCCAGCTGGTGCCGCAGTTGTAGCAGAAGCTGATGAGCGCGTCGAACTGGTTCTGGTTCAGGCTCAGTCCGTATGTATCGATCATCTTGTTGACGGCGGACTCGGCCATGGCGACGTACTTGCGCAGCAGCGCGTCGGCCTCCTCCTCGGGGATACCGCTCTCCATGTAGCGCGCAAAGGCCTCGGAATCCTTACTGATGCCGCTGCCGTAGCCCACAGAATACTGGCTGTAATCCCAGACGGGCTTCGAGAGGAAGCCCTCCATCTCCTTGAGCAGCGAGATCAGGGACTCGCTGGCCTTCATGCTGGACGCGGCGGAGGCGCGCACCGCGGTCAGGGAGACCACGGAGAACAGCAGCGCGACCGTCAGGACCAGGGATAAAATACGTTTTTTCATATGCGCCTTGCTCCTTGGTGTTCATAGGTGTTTATACAGTTTTATGTATTATACCAAAGGATTCCGGAAAAAGCAAGATTATTTTCAAAAATTATGACATCTTTGTAACCGTTTTCACCATAAAAAAGTTAGGGTTTCCTGGTCTTCTTCCAGAGAAGTTCCAGGAAACCCTGATTATTCGCCATAGAAACGGCCTCAGCCGCGCTGAGACTCCAGCCAGTGCAGCACATCCGCGTAGACCTGCTGCTTGTTCTTCTCATTGAGCATCTCGTGGCGTCCCTCATAGAGTGTCACCGTGACGTGCTTCATGCCCGCCTGCCGGAAGGCCTCGGCGGCCCGGCGGACGCCCTGGCCCATATTGCCCACGGGGTCGTGGTCCCCGGCAAAGAACCAGACGGGCAGGTCCTTGTTCATCTTCCCGAGGTTCTCCGGCTGCTCGATCATCCGGATGCCCGTGAGCATATCCCGGGCCAGGCCGATGGTGGCGTCGAAGCCGCAGAGGGGATCATCGATGTAGCGGTCCACCACGGCCTCATCGGTGCAGAGCCAGTCGTAGGCCGTGCGGTTCGGCTTGAACTTCTTGTTGTAGCCGCCGAAGACCAGGCGATTCAGGGCCGCGCTCGTTGCCCTGTCGCCATAGCGCTTCTCCTCCCGGCGGCAGAGGGCGAGGCCAACCTTCAGGGCAATTGCGGGCTGCCAGCCCGTGCCGGAGATGATGGCCCCGCGAATGCCGCTGTCCGGGTAGGTAAAGAGCATGGTCCGGGCCATGAAGGAGCCCATGCTGTGGCCCAGCAGGAAGCAGGGCACGCCGGGGTACTGCTCCATCAGCCACTGCTGGAGCTGCCGGGAGTCCGCCACGGCACTGAGCCAGCCACCCTCAAAATAGCCCTGGGTCTCCCCTTCCCGCAGCGTCTTGCCGTGGCCCATGTGGTCGTCGGCGGCGACGAGAATGCCGTGGGCATTCAGGAAGCGGGCAAAGTCATCGTAGCGCTCCACGTGCTCCGCGATGCCGTGGACGATCTGAAGCAGGGCCGCGGGCGTCCCCTCCGGCTCCCAGATGCGGCAGTGCAGCTGCCCGCCGCCCGCCGACTGCAAATAGAGATGCTCCATGATTTATTTCCTTTCTGTCCAGATAATTGGACACTTTTTTTGATATGATCCCGGTAACATAGAACTATGATCCCGGTAACATAGCGCATAGAAAGAAAAAGGAGTCCTGCCCCATGAAACGTACCGTTCCCTCTTCCTCCGTCTGCTACTTTGGCCGCCGTCCGTCGCCGGTGGGCGCGGCGCTCCGCAGCCTCGGCTACCTCGCGCTCTTCGTGGTGCTCATCATCGCGGCGGCGGCGCTGGCCACGGCGCTTTAACCGCGCCGGTTCATGTCGTAGAGAATCCAGAGCCCCTTGAGCAGCAGGTCCTTGTCGTAGATCATCTTCCGGCGGCAGAGCGGCAGCACGAAGCGCGCAATGCCGCCGGTGGCGATGACATTGAGCGTCTGCCCGGCCTCCTCCTCCATCCGGTCCAGGAGGCCGTCAATCATGGCCGCCGCGCCGAACATGATGCCGCTGCGCATACAGTCCACGGTGTTGCGGCTGATGGCCCGCTTCGGCTTCTCCAGACTGATGCCCGGGAGCTGGGCCGTGCGGGTGTTCAGCGCCTCCATGGAGATGCGGACGCCGGGGCAGATGCAGCCGCCCATGAGCGCGCCCTTCTCGTTCAGCACGGAGATGGTGGTCGCAGTGCCCATGTCCACCAGGGCCATGGGGGCCTCGTACTCGTGGATGGCCGCCACCGCGCCAACGATGAGGTCGCCGCCGGTCTGGGCCGGGTTGTCCAGCAGGATGTTGAGGCCCGTCTTGATGCCGGGGCCGACCACAAGGGCCTGCTTGCCCGTCAGCTTCCGGATGGCCGTCTTGAAGGAGTTGAGCACCGGCGGGACCACCGAGGAGATGATGCAGCCCTCGAACCGGCTGCCCTCCACCCCGTAGAGGTCCAGAATGCTCTTGAGCTCCACCGCATACTGGTCCGACGTCTTGATGAGGTCCGTGGCGATCCGCGCCTCAAAGGCGATGACGCCCTGCTCGATGCCGCCGAGCACCACATTGGTATTCCCGATATCCACCGCTAAAATCATCGTATATCCTCCTCGTCTTTCCGGACGCGGCGCAGGCTGCATTCGGCCTGCCCGCCGGAGATGGTGACCACGCCGTAGCAGGGCGTGCCCGCCCCGGCGGCGCCGGGGTTGAAAAATTGAATGCCGTCCCGCGCGTCGAGTCGCGGGATGTGAGTGTGCCCGTAGAGACAAAGCGTGGCCTGCTGCTCCCGGGCCGCATAGTAGAGGTGCAGCAGCGTTGTCTTGACCTGGTAGGAATGGCCGTGGCAGGCCAGCAGACGCACACCCTCCACCTCGTCCAAAATTTGAAGCGGACCGGAGACGCCGTGGTCGCAGTTTCCCGCCACGTTCCACAGCGGGATGCGGAAAAACCGCTCCCGGAGCCAGTCCGCATCCCGGACGCAGTCGCCCAGGTGGTAGATGAGATCCGGCTGCTCCCGGAGCACCGCCTGCTCCATGCCCGTGAGCACCCCATGGGAATCCGAAACTACCAGCAGCTTCATGACCGGAACCTCCTTGCGCCTCGCCGCATATCCTAATGGTAGCTCCTATTATAACAGGCTGCCGGAAGGGAGGCAATGACAAACATGCCGGAATTTCATCTTTCTGACTATTCCTTTTCCGAAGCGGACGTCAAACGGGTGCTGACCTCTCCGGAGGGGCAGAAGCTGCTGCGCCTGCTGAACCGGGACGGCGGGGCACGGCTCCGTCAGGCGGCGGAGGCGCTGAAGCGCGGCGACCAGGCCGCAGCCCAGCAGGCGCTCCGTCCGGTCATGGAGACCGAGGAGGCCGCGCGGCTCGTCCAAAGCATCAACCGGGAGTAGCGCCATGGAGGACCTTGAAAGCGCCATCGGCCAGATCCTCGGGAATCCGGAGCGCATGGCGCAGATCCTGTCGCTGGCCAATTCCCTCGGCGTCGGGCCGCCGGGACCGCCAGGTCCGGACGCCCCCGGCCCTCCGCCGGAGGGTTCGGAGTGTCCGGAGGGTCCGGAGGGCGGCGAGCCGCCGCTGCTCAGTGAGGAGCTGGTCGGCTCTCTGCTGTCGCTGCTCCGGGAGGCCGGGCACACGGACCCGCGGGAGCGCCAGCTCCTCAACGCGCTGAAGCCCTACTGCACCCGGGAGCGCCAGCAGCGCATCGACCGTGCGCTGCGCATCGCCCGCATCTCCCAGGTCGCCGGGGCCGCCCTGCGTACGCTGAACAAAAAGGAGTAAGCCCATGTATAACCGTTATATCCCCGCAGAGGACGGTACATACCGGCGGCAGGTCGTGGAGGAGCGGCGAAAGCCGCCCGCCC
>CALICR010000030.1 GCA_938049125.1 uncultured Clostridia bacterium | reverse complement strand
CGATCGTGCCCGCAGGGCACGGAGCCACACCAGCCGCATAAAAAAAGAATTTTTCCGAAAAAATTCCTTGCATTTCCGCCCATACGGTGGTATACTCATAAAGTCTGAGAAATAGGCGGTCCTCTGCCCAGCCGGTGCCATGGCACTGCGGCGCATCGGGTCATGAACGTCTAGATTAGGAAGGAGAAAGCATATGGATCTCGTAAAGGCTCTGACCAGCCAGTACATGAAAGAGGAGTTGCCGCAGGTCAATGTCGGCGACACCGTCCGCGTTCATGTCAAGATCAAGGAAGGCACCCGCGAAAGAGTTCAGGTTTTCGAGGGCACCGTCATTGCGAAGAAGCATGGCGGCATTGAGGAATCCTTCACCGTCCGCCGCATTTCCTACGGCGTCGGCTGCGAGAAGGTGTTCCCCATCCATTCTCCCAACATCGTGAAGGTCGAGACCGTTCGCCGCGGCAAGGTCCGCAGAGCGAAGCTCTACTACCTGCGCGACCGCCTCGGCAAGGCTGCCAAGGTCAAGGAGAGAGTGTAATCCGGAATTCGATAAAAAAGGGGCCTGTACGGGTCCCTTTTTTATTTCCTTTTCGGCGAAAAGCGTGTATAATCATAGGGAGCGACATGCGGCGGGAGGCGATGCGGAAATGAAGCGGAAGGACCGGGGGCTGGAGAAGGACATCTTCACGATGCTCCACGACTTCGTGTGGATCCTGGCCGTGGTGACGCTGGTGTTTGTGTTTGTGATCCGCCTGGTGGCCGTGTCGGGGCCCTCCATGACGCCGACGCTGAAGGACGGGGAATACGTGCTGCTGCGCAGCAATTTCCTCTGCTGCAGCTACCGGCCCGGCGACGTGGTGGTGGCGACGGTTCCGGGGTTCGACGCCTCGCGTCCCATCGTCAAGCGCGTCATCGCCACCGAGGGGCAGACCGTGGACATCGACTTCTCCACCGGCGAGGTCCGGGTGGACGGCGAGGTCCAGGACGAGCCCTACATCAACGAGCCGACGCTGACGAACTTTGACGACGGCCTTACCTACCCGGTGACGGTGCCGGAGGGCTGCGTCTTCCTTATGGGCGACAATCGGAACCACTCCTCGGACAGCCGCTATGCGCCCATCGGCTGCGTGGAGACGGACAATATTCTCGGAAAGGTAATCCTGCGGATCTTCCCCTTCAGCAGGATCGGACGTGTGACATGAGCGAGCAAATGAACATCCAGTGGTACCCCGGCCATATGACCAAGACCCGCCGGATGATGGAGGAAAATCTGAAGCTGGTGGACGCGGTCTGCGAACTGCTGGACGCGCGCATCCCCTATTCCAGCCGCAATCCGGACATTGCGGCCCTCTGCGGCAGCAAGCCGCGGATGGTCATTCTGAACCGGGCGGACCTGGCGGACCCGCAGATGACGGCCCGCTGGCTGGAGTATTTCCGCAGCCAGGGCCTCACGGCCATCCAGACGGACTGCAAGTCCCGGAAGGGCGTGGCGGCCTTCGTGCCCGCGGTGCGGACGCTGCTGGCGGAAAAGCTGCGCCGCTACGCGGAGAAGGGCCAGGCCGGCCGGCCGCTCAAGCTGATGATCGTCGGCATCCCCAACGTGGGCAAGTCCACGTTCATCAACCAGATCTCCGGGCGCAAGGGCGCCAAGGCGGAGAACCGCCCCGGTGTCACCCGGGGCAAGCAGTGGGTGACCGTGGACCAGGGGCTGCTGCTCCTCGACACGCCGGGCATCCTCTGGCCGAAGTTCGACGACCCCGACGTGGGCGTCAAGATCGCCTACACCGGCGCGGTCAAGGATGACGTGCTGGACATCGAGGCCCTGGGCTGCCACCTGATGCGGCGGCTCTTCGAGCGCTACCGCAGTGCCGTGGACGAGCGCTACCGCCTGGACGGCCTGCCCGATGACACGCCGGGCTACGCGCTGCTGGAGGCGGCGGGCCGGAAGCGCGGCTTCCTGCTGCGCGGCGGCGAGATCGATACGGAGCGCATGGCCCGGGTGGTCCTGGAGGAGTACCGGAGCGGAAAGCTGGGCCGTCTCACCTTTGAAGGCCCGGAGGAGGTGCCGGTATGACGGATCTTTGGGAAATTGAGCGGGGCCTGATCGCCCAGGGCATTGCGCCGGTCTGCGGCGTGGACGAGGCGGGCCGCGGCCCGCTGGCGGGGCCGGTCTGCGCGGCGGCGGTCATCCTGCCAGAGGGGCTGGAGATCCCCTGCCTCAACGACTCGAAAAAGCTTTCGGATAAAAAGCGCCGCGCTCTCTATGACGTCATCGTGGCCGAGGCCGTGTCCTACGGCATCGCCATGGCCTCGGAGCAGGAGATCGACGAGATCAACATCCTCCAGGCGACGTTCAACGCCATGGAGCGGGCCATGGAGCAGCTCTCCGTGCGCCCGGCCCTGGCCCTCATCGACGGCAACCGGGAGCGCCCCTTTCCGGTGCCCGTGCAGACGGTCATCCGGGGCGACGGCCTCAGCGCCAACATCGCCGCCGCGTCGATCCTCGCCAAGGTGACGCGGGACCGGTACATGGAGGAGATGGCGGAGCGCTACCCCGAATACGGCTTTGCGGTCCACAAGGGCTACGGCACCCGGGCGCACTACGATGCGCTCCGGCAGTACGGCCCCTGCCCCATCCACCGCAGGACGTTCCTGCGCAGGCTCTATGGAGAATAAGGCGCTCTTCGGCGCCTGGGGCGAGGCGCAGGCCGCCGCCTATCTCAAACGGAAGCGCTTCCGCGTCGTGGCCCAGAACTTCACGGTCCGCGGCGGCGAGATCGATCTCATTGCGGAGAGCCGCGAATTTCTTCTCTTCGTGGAGGTCAAGACCCGAAAAACGGCGTCCTTCGCCGCGGCCCGGGAGTATGTGGACGCACGCAAGCAGGCCCGCCTTCATCTGGCGGCGGAGCTGTGGCTGGCGGGGCATGAGACGGCGCTCCAGCCCCGCTTCGACGTCATCGAGGTCTATGCGCCCGACGGCGTGAACACCCGGCGGCCGGAGATCGTCCACTGGGAAAACGTATTTTAACCAAGCGAAAGGACGGTGCTGCCATGGCGCTCTATGCCATCGGAGACCTGCATCTGAGCCTCGGCGCCGACAAGCCCATGGACGTGTTCGGAGGTGCCTGGGTCGGCTATGTGGACAAGCTGCGCGCGGGCCTTGGCTGCATTGGCCCCGAGGACACCACGGTGCTGCTGGGCGACCTGAGCTGGGCGCTGGGCCTTGAGGCCGCCAGGGCGGACTTCGAATTCATCAGCGCGATTCCGGGCCGCAAGCTCATCGTCAAGGGCAACCACGACTACTGGTGGACCACCGCCGCGAAGTTTGAGCGCTTCTGCACGGAGCAGGGCTTCCTGAACCTCAGCCTGCTCCACAACAACTGCCATTTCTACGGCGACATCGCGCTCTGCGGCACCCGGGGCTGGTTCTACGAGGAGGACCGCAGCGGGGCCCACGACGAGAAGGTGTTCCGCCGGGAGCTGATGCGGCTGGAGACGTCGCTGAAGGCGGCGGGGGACCGGGAGATCTACTGCTTCCTGCACTACCCGCCCCGGTACCGCGGCTACGAGTGCCCGGAGATCCTGGCGCTCTTCAAGCGCTACGGCGTCCGCCGCTGCTGCTACGGCCATCTCCACGGCGACAGCCACCGCCTCGCGGTGACCGGCTGGCACGACGGAACCGAGTTTTTGTTGACGGCTGCTGATTATGTCAACTTCAAGCCCGTAAAATTGTTGGATTAACCGGGAAAATTCAGAAATTAGGAGTAGAAATTCTCCGCGATATTTGGTAGAATAGTACGGCTAATCATGAGGTGAAGGACGGCCGCGTCCGCGGCTCACCATACAGGAGGAATAAGCAATGAACGTCAAGAATGTAGAAAAAGAAAACAGCAAGGCCAAGGTAACGGTCGAGATCGGCAAGGACGAGTTCGAAACCGCGCTGACCAAGGCGTACCTGAAGGTCAAGAAGAACATTCAGGTCCCCGGCTTCCGGAAGGGCAAGGCCCCCCGCAGGATCGTCGAGGCCATGTATGGCGCGAACGTGTTTTATGAAGATGCCGTCGAGGAAATTTTCCCCGATATCTATACCGCCGCTGTGGTGGACCAGAAGATCAAGGCCGTCGGCCAGCCCAGCGTCGTCGACATGGAGACCCCGGAGGAGGGCGGCGTTGTGCTGACCGTCTCCACCGAGCTGTACCCTGAGGTCAAGCTGGGCCAGTATAAGGGCCTGGAGGTCCCGAAGGCTGAGGCTACCGTGACCGACGAAGAGGTCGAGGCCGACGTCGACCGCATGGCAGAGCAGAGCGCCCGCATCGAGACCGTGGATCGTGCTGCCAAGAAGGGCGACACCGTGGTCCTGGACTTCGAGGGCTTCGTGGACGGCAAGCCCTTCGAGGGCGGCAAGGCCGAGAACCACAGCCTGGAGCTTGGCTCCGGCCAGTTCATCCCCGGCTTCGAGGATCAGCTTGAGGGCGTCACCGCCGGCGAGGAGAAGGACGTCGTCGTCACATTCCCGGAGCAGTACACAAAGGAGCTGGCCGGCAAGGAGGCCACCTTCAAGTGCAAGATCCATGACGTCAAGGAAAAGCTCCTGCCTGCCAAGGACGACGAGTTTGCCAAGGACGTCTCCGAGTTCGACACCCTGGAGGAGCTCCGCGCCGACATCCGCGCCAAGCAGCTGAAGCAGAAGGAAGAGGGCATCCAGAGCGCCTTTGAGAACGCCTGCGTCGCCAAGGCCGTGGAGAACATGACCGCGGAGATTCCGGAGTGCATGATCGAGGAACAGCTTGACAAGCAGATCGAGGAGTTCGGCTACCAGATGCAGCGCAACGGCATGTCCATGGACGACTACCTCAAGATGATGGGCGGCGATGTCAGCAAGCTGCGCGCCTCCTTCCGTCCCATGGCCGAGAACAACGTCAAGGCCAACGTCCTGATCGCTCAGGTCGTCGACGAGGAGAAGATCGAGGTCACCGACGAGGAGGTCGAGGCCGAGGTCCAGAAGCTCGCCGAGCAGTATAAGATGGAGCCGGAGAAGGTCAAGGAGTACCTGCCCGCGGATTCCATGAAGTCCGACCTCGCCTACCGCAAGGCCGTCAAGCTCATCGCCGACAGCGCCGTTCCCGTGGCGCCGGAGCAGGCGGGCGCGCCGGCCGAAGAGGCGAAGACCGAGGAATAATTTTCCTCCCGGACGGTTAGAATAGACCAGCGCGGTCAGACCGCGCGAGAATTTGAACCGAACACCTATGCCCCCCGGCGCGGCACATCCGGGCCGGGGGCGCTCCGTCTCAGGCGGAGCAGGGCCGCAATGGCAAAGGAGACAGTATCATGAGTTTAGTACCCTATGTTGTAGAACAGACCAGCCGCGGAGAGCGGTCCTATGACATTTTTTCCAGACTGCTGAATGACCGGATCATCTTCCTTTCCGAGGAAGTCAACGACACCACGGCCAGCCTGATCGTCGCCCAGCTGCTCTATCTGGAGGCTCAGGACCCGGACAAGGACATCCAGTTCTACATCAACAGCCCCGGCGGCGTCATCACCTCCGGCATGGCGATTTACGACACGATGCAGTATATCAAGTGCGACGTGTCCACCATCTGCATCGGCATGGCTGCCAGCATGGGTGCTTTCCTGCTCTCCGCCGGAACGAAGGGCAAGCGCATGGCGCTGCCCAACGCGGAGATCATGATTCATCAGCCCTCCGGCGGCGCCCAGGGCCAGGCCACGGACATCGAGATCCAGGCTGCCCGGGTCCTTGCCATGAAAAAGCACCTGACGGAGATCCTGGCAAAGAACACCGGCAAGCCCTTTGAGCAGGTGGCGGCGGACTGTGAGCGCGATCACTTCATGACCGCCGACGAGGCCGCGGCCTACGGCCTCATTGACAAGGTGATCTCCAAGCGGTAAGAGGAGGCCCGGACGTGGCAAAAAATGAAATCAAATGCTCCTTCTGCGGCAAGCGGCAGGACCAGGTCAAGCGCATCATCGCGGGACCGAACGTCTTTATCTGCAACGAGTGCGTCGAGCTCTGCTCCAGCATCATCCACGAGGAGATGCTGCCCGGCGAGCCGGGCCTTGCGGGACTGGACAAGCTGCCGACGCCCAAGGAGATCAAGGCGTATATGGACGCCTATATCATCGGCCAGGACGAGGCGAAGATCGCCCTGTCCGTGGCGGTGTACAACCACTATAAGCGCATCGCCTTCGCATCGGGCGGCGACGTCGAGCTTCAGAAGAGCAACATCCTGCTGATCGGCCCCACCGGCTCCGGCAAAACGCTCTTCGCCCAGACCCTGGCCCGCATCCTCGATGTGCCCTTCGCCATCGCCGACGCCACCACGCTGACCGAGGCCGGCTATGTGGGCGAG
>CALICR010000029.1 GCA_938049125.1 uncultured Clostridia bacterium | reverse complement strand
TTTTGACTCCGAAGACAGGGCTCTTGCCATTTGCGGGTAGAGCAGCCAGCTGTAGCAAAGAAATGCCTGAAACCGTTTTTCCGGGAATATCCGCAGAAAAAGGTTTTTTGCTTCCTGCATCGATGCCGTCACCCGATCCAATGAAAGGTCAGCATTGCGCTGAACGTGACAATTGATCACGGGTGCTCCATTTGGCAGCAAGCGTTTCTGCTCTCCTGAGAAAGTCATATAAGGCTCGCCGATGGTCTCTTCATCGAGGTAGATCATTTCAAAGGGCTGAAATTGTAAGACGCCAACCTTGAATATGCTGAGGTTCATGATATGACGAAACCAAATGACATCCTCTTTGCTGATCCCGGGCTTCCCTGTTTTTTGGTAATACAGGGTGGCACGAAGCGTGACGTCTCGAAAGGTTTCGAAGATAATATCATCAGAAACGCCTAGGTTCCGATACTCCCCATACTTCTTCCGCAGCATCCAGGTCAAAACGGCAAGTCGTGTAAGAGGCATCCGCCTACACAGCGGGTAATCAAACGCTTCGCCGGAATAGGCGGTGTCTGCGATTTCCGCAATATCTGACTTTGACAGCTTTTCTTTTACAGCCTTTTGGATAGGAGCCGGGTATTGCAGTTCATGCAGCAGCCGTTTCAACGAGAGTGCCGGTTCATGAATCTGACCGGTACTTTCTTCAATAATATGGACTTTTTCCTTCAATTTCTGATTCCTCCATTTTTTATTGGAGGGTCAAGCTTCGCGGGCCCTCCATACACGATCGCTTTTCATATACGATCACCCCTTTCGTTGAAGCTGAATTAAATTATACCAGAGGAATTTGAACATTTCCAGCGGTATCAACAAATATGCAGATGGAAACACCTATATGTTATACCGCCAATAACAAAAAACGGAGCGCCAGCTTTTTTGCTGGTGCTCCGTTTTTCCTTTTCGTTACATTTTCTCCGGGGCGGAGAAGCCGAGGAGGTCGATGGAGGTCTCGAGGACGTCCTTGGCCAGGGCGATGAGGCCGATGTAGCCGGCCTTGCGGGCCTCATTCTCTTCGGTGAGGATGCGCGTTTCATGGTAGAAGCGGTTCACCGCGCCCGCCAGCTCGTAGATGTAGGCGCAGATGACGTTGGGGGCGGAGTCGCGGTAGGCGATCTCCAGGTTGTCCGCGAAGCGGGAGATGGCGAGCATCAGGTCCTTCTCCGGGGCTGTCTCCGGCGGCAGGATCGTGCCGGGGGCCTTGCCATAGCGCGAGAGGATGGACTTGACGCGCACGATGGTGTAGAGGATATACGGCCCCGTGTTGCCCTCGAAGGCGGAGAAGCGGTCGATATCGAAGATATAGTCCTTGGCGGCCTGGTTGGAGAGGTCGCCGTACTTGAGGGCCGCCATGGCGATGCGCCGGGCCGTGTCCTCCACGGCGTCGTCGGAGACGATGCGGTTCTCCCGGACCTTCTCCGTGACGAAGTCGGTGATCTCGGCGATGAGCTGCTCCAGCCGCATGACGCCGCCGGCGCGGGTCTTGAAGGGCTTGCCGTCCTTGCCGTTCATGGTGCCGAAGCCGATGTGCTGCAGCTCCGTCTCCGGCGCGACGAGGCCGCTCTTCCGCGCGGCACGGAAGACCTGCTCAAAGTGGAGGCTCTGGCGCTTGTCCGTGATGTAGAGGAGCTTGTCCGGGTGGAAGAGCTGCTCCCGCTGGACGATGGTGGCGAGGTCCGTGGTGGCATAGAGCGTCGCGCCGTCGGACTTCACAAGGATGCAGGGCGGGACCTCCTTCTTGTCGGTCTCCTCGCTGACGGGGATGACCAGCGCACCGTCGCTCTCCACCAGCAGGCCGCGCCGCTTCAGGTCCTCCAGCATCGGCGGGATGTAGGGCTCCGCGTCGCTCTCGCCGTACCAGACGTCGAAGGAGACGTCCAGCTTGCCGTAGTTCTTCTTGAGGTCCGCCACGGAGACATTCATGATGTGCTTCCAGAGGGCGGTGCAGCCGGGCTGGCCGTGCTGGAGCTGCCAGGTGGCCTCGTGGGCCCGGCGGGCGAAGTCCTCGTCCTCCTTGGAGCGGGCGCTGGCGGTGGGGTAGATCTCCTCCAGCTCGGAGATGGTGAAGGGAGGCTCCTCCGGGAAGCCGTCGGTCTTGTCCGGGGCAAAGTAGGGCAGGTCCGGGCGGCGGCGCTGCAGCTCCGCGATGATGAGGCCCATCTGGAGGCCCCAGTCGCCCATGTGGATGTCGCCGATGACCTTGTTGCCGAAGTGGCGGTAGATGCGCTTGATGCTCTCGCCGATGATGGCGGAGCGGAGGTGGCCGACGTGCAGCGGCTTGGCCACGTTGGGTCCGCCGTAGTCGATGACGATGGTGCGGGGCTTGGGGTCCGGCTCCAGGCCGAAGCGCGGGTCCGCGGCCATGGCGCGGAGGTAGTCCGCCGTGTAGTCCGGCGCGAGGCGCAGGTTCAGGAAGCCGGGGCGCACCGCGTCCACGGAGGCGAAGGCCGGATTTTCGCGCAGCTGCGCGGCCACGGCCTCGGCGATGTCCAGCGGATTTTTGTGGGCGGTCTTGGCGGCGGGCATGGCGCCGTTGCACTGATATTCGCCCAGGTCCGGGCGGCCGGAGACGGCCGCCTTGCCGTAGGCCGGGTCAAAGCCGGCGGCCTCAAAGGCGGCGGAGACCTCGGCGGAGATGAGATCGATCAATTTCTTCATGGGAAGGCGTCCTTTCTCGTGTTTCGCACATTACCGTTCAGTATAGCAGAAAAATCCGGCGCTGTACAGGGGGAAAAGGACGGCTTCTGCCGAAAATCAGCCGAGCAGCCGCACCGCCAGGGCCGCGGCGGTGAAGCCCGCGAGGTCCGCGATGAGGGCGGCGGGCACCGTGTGCCGCGTGCCCCGGACGCCCGCCGCGCCGAAGTAGACGCTGATGGTGTAAAACGTGGTCTCCGTGGATCCGAGCATGACGGCAGCAGTGCGGCCGACGGGGGAATCGACGCCGTAGGCGGCCATGAGGTCTGCGCCCACGGCCAGTGCGGCGCTGCCGCTGAGAGGCCGGATGAGTACCAGCGGGGCCGTCTCCGGCGGGAGGCCGAGACGGGTGAAGAGCGGCGCGGCGGCCTCCGTCAGCAGGTCCAGCGCCCCGGAGGCACGCAGGGCCTCCACAGCGGCGAGCAGCACGAGCAGCGGCGGCAGGATGGCAAGGAGCAGGTGAAGCCCGTCCCGGACGCCGTCCTGCATCAGCCGGTAGACGTCAAGCTTTTTCCCCAGGGCGCAGCCGCAGACGAGGAGCAGCAGCGCGGGCACGAGGGCGTCAGCCATGGCGGCCCTCCATGAGTCGGGCGGCCAGCAGCCCGGCGCTCACGGAGCAGAGAGACGTCAGCCACACGGCGGGCAGGATGTCGAAGGGCGACGGCGCGCCGAGGGCGGCCCGCACGGCGGCCACCGTGGCGGGCAGCAGCTGCACCGAGGCCGTGTTCAGCACGATGAGGCGGCACATCTCGTCCGTGGCCCGGGTCCCGCCGGAGAGCGCCTGCATCCGCTGCACGGCCCGGAGGCCCAGGGGCGTGGCGGCATTGCCGAGGCCCAGCAGATTGGCTGTGAAGTTGCCTGAGAGGCAGGCGGCGGCCTCCGGGTCCCGGAAGGCCGCCGGGAACAGCCGCCGGAGCAGGGGCCGCAGCAGCCGCGAAAGCCCACCGGAGAGGCCTGCTGCCTCCATGACGCGGATGACGCCGCTCCAGAGGCAGAGCGTCCCGGCCAGGGACAACGTCAGTGTGACGGCGGTCCCGGCCCCGCGGAACAGGGCAGCGGTCAGCTCCGGCAGTATCCCCCGCGCCGCAGCGGCGAGCAGGCTTAGGGCCAGCAGCGCCGTGAAGATCCAGGACATGACCATAAAAAACCACCTCCTGGGCCATGCTATGGCCCGGCGGCGGGGAATATGCCATGCAGGAGGACCGGCCCCGGCGGAGCATCCCGCCGGGGCCGGTTTCTTTCTCTCAGAGCTTGAGGGCCGCGTCGTAGATCTGGTTGCGGGGGAAGCCGGTGGCCGCGGCGGCCTCGCGGACCGCGTCCTTGCGGCTGAGGCCCTTGGCCATGTGGGCGGCGACCAGCGTCAGCGCGTCGTCCAGCGTGAAGGCCGTCTCCTCCGGCTCCGGCGCGCCCTCGATGACGAGGACGTATTCGCCCCGGGGCGGCTGCTCCGCATAGCGGGCCCGCGCGCCGTCCAGCGTCGTGCGGATGACCTCCTCGTGGAGCTTCGTCAGCTCCCGGCAGAGGCTGATGCGGCGGTCTCCGCCGAAGGCGGCGGCAAGGTCATCCAGCGTGGCGCAGAGCTTGTGGGGCGCCTCGTAGAAGATCATGGTGCGCCGCTCCGCGCGGAGGGAGTCGAGGTGGGCGCGGCGGCTCTTCTTCGCGGTGGAGAGGAAGCCCTCGAAGGTGAACCGGCCCGTGGGCAGGCCCGAGATGCTGAGGGCGGTGACGGCGGCGCAGGGCCCGGGAATGGCCGAGACCGGGATGCCCTCCCGGGCGCAGAGGGCCACCAGGTCCTCGCCCGGGTCCGAGATAGCCGGAGAACCGGCGTCGGTGACCAGGGCGCAGCTCTCCCCGGCCAGCAGCCGGGCGGCGATGCGCGGGCCGCTCTCGGCCTTGTTGTGCTCATAGTAGCTGACGAGGGGCTTTTTCAGCTCCAGATGATTGAGGAGCTTCAGCGTGACGCGGGTGTCCTCCGCGGCGATGAAGTCGGCCTCGGCCAGCGTGTCCCGGCAGCGCCGGGAGATGTCTCCCAGGTTGCCGATGGGCGTCGGGACCAGATAGAGCGTTCCTGCCATGCTAAGTACCTCCCGGACCATAGATTCTTCGGTATTCCGCCGTCTCGCGGCCGTCCGCACCGCGGAGCACCAGCTCCGGCAGAATGGTGAGCCCCGGCCTTCCGCCGAGGCGGCTCTCAAGGAGCAGCAGCGACGGCGGCACAGATGGCCGATGACAGACCAGCCGGAGGCGCTTCGGCTCCAGCCGCACGGCCCGCAGCTCCGAGATGACGTCGCAGAGCCGCTCGGGCCGGTGGACGAGGCAGAAGCGGCCGCCGGTGTGCAGCAGCGCCGCCGCAGCCCGGCAGACGTCCCGGAGCGTGCAGCCAAGCTCCGTGCGGGCCAGGGCCAGCTCCGGCGACGCGGCCTGCGCCCCGCTGCCCGCGGGGAAATAGGGCGGGTTGGAGACCACAAGGTCGTAGCCGCCCCGGGGCAGATACGCCGCGGCGTCCCGGAGGTCGCCCGGATAGACGGAAATGCGGCCCTCCATGCCGTTCTCGCGGATGACCGCGGGAGCCAGGGCCGCGGCCCCGGGCTGAAGCTCCAGCCCGTCCACCCGGCAGCTTGGGTCCTTCTGGCAGAGCAGCAGGCCCAGGGTGCCGATGCCGGCTCCGAGGTCCGCGACGCGGGCGTGTTTGCGCGGGAGCACGGCGAAATCCGCCAGCAGCACCGAATCGGTGCTCAAGGGAAACTGCACCGGCAGCCGGGGCAGTGTCAGAAAGGGCCGGTCCATCCTACCTCCAAATGAAAAGAAGCGGGCCTGTGCCGTGCAGCACAGGCCCGCTGCGTGTTGGACTTACTCCTCCACGATCGCGCCGTTGGGGCACTCGGACTCGCAGGTACCGCAGCTGACGCACTCGTCGGCGTTGATGACGTAGCGGTCATCGCCCTCGGTGATCAGGCCAAGAGGACATGCCTCCGCGCAAGCGCCGCACTTCACGCAGTTCTCGGTGATCTTGTATGCCATGGTTGCACCTCCATCAGTAGATTGCAAGTTTCTTGCTTGCCCCTATTCTAGCACGATTTTCGGAAAATGCAAATAGTAATTCTCCCGGGAATCGTATATTTTGGAGGCCGCCAGGAAAAAATTTCAAGGAGCCGGGCAGGGGACTCCTGCGCCCGGCGGAAAGGCGGGAAAACGAATGCAGCGAAAGCGGTACACGGCGAAGAGCGAGACGGTGCTGCGCGGCGCGTGGCGCAGCGCGGCGGATCTGGGGCACAGCTACGTGGGCGGCGGGCATCTGCTGCTGGCACTGGCGGACAGCGCGGGGTCCGCGGCGGGGCGGCTGCTCCGCTGGGCGGGCCTTGGGCCGGAGCAGGTGCGCGGTAGCCTCCTGCACCGCTTCGGCAGCGGCGACGCCGCGGCCCCGGTGCCCCAGGGCCTCAGCCCCGAGGTCCGGCGCATCCTCGGCGGCGCGGTGCGGGAGATGCGCCAGCTGGGCAAGCGTCGGGTCTGCCCGGAGCATATGCTCCTCGCCATCAGCCGCGAGGCCCGGGGCGAGGCCGCGGACATCCTGCGGGAGCGCGGCGTCGAGGCGGACTGCGTCTTTTCGGAGCTATACCGGAGCCTCCGCTGTCAGGAGGCCGCAGAAAAGAGGGAACACGATTTGAGACTCCTGGAACAGTTCAGCGTGGATCTGGTGGCCAAGGCCGACCAGATGGAGACCATTGTGGGGCGCGAGGCCGAGATCACCACGGTCATCGAGATCCTCAGCCGCAAGAATAAGAACAACCCGGCCCTCATCGGGGAGCCGGGCGTGGGCAAGACGGCCATCGTCGAGGGCCTGGCCCAGCGCATCGCCGCCGGGCAGGTGCCGGAGCCGCTGCTGGGCCGCCGCGTCATGGCCCTGGACATGGCCAGCCTCGTGGCGGGCACGAAGTACCGCGGCGAGTTCGAGGAGCGCATCCGCGACATCATCGTCGAGGTGAAGCGGGCCGGGGACGTCATCCTCTTCGTGGACGAGCTGCACACCATCGTCGGCGCAGGCTCCGCCGAGGGGGCCATCGACGCCGCCAACATCATGAAGCCCGCCCTGGGCCGGGGCGAGCTCCAGATCATCGGCGCGACCACCACCGAGGAGTACCGGAAATTCATCGAGAAGGACGCCGCCCTGGACCGCCGGTTCCGGACGGTGCAGGTCCGGGAGCCGACAGACGCAGAGACCGTGGAGATCCTGCGGGGCCTCCGGCCCGGCCTCGAGAAGCACCACCGGGTCCGCATCACCGACGGGGCCATCGACGGCGCGGTGCGCCTCTCCCGGCGCTACCTCACGGACCGGTTCCTGCCCGATAAAGCCCTGGACCTGCTGGACGAGAGCGCGTCGGCCCTGCGGGTCTCGGAGCTGCGGCGGCGCTTCGGACGGCCGGAGCAGGAGAACCAGCAGGAGCTGGAGCAGGCCCTGGAGGGGGCCATCCGCCGCAGCCAGTTTGAGCGGGCGGCGGAGCTGCGGGACCGGCTGCGCCGCCTCCAGGAGACGAGAGGCGGCGCGGCGGTGACGGAGGAGACGCTGCTGCCGGTGGTCTCCCGGAAGACGGGCATCCCGGTCGGGCGGCTGTCCCAGTCCGAGCGCGCCCGGCTCGTGGGGCTGGAGGCGGAGCTGGGGAGGTCCGTCATCGGCCAGCCGGAGGCGGTGTGCATCGCCGCCGGGGCCGTGCGCCGGGGCCGGTCGGGCCTGGCGGACCCCCGGCGGCCCGTGGCGGCGCTGCTGTTCATGGGGCCGACGGGCGTGGGCAAGACGGAGCTGTGCAAGGCCCTGGCCGAGGCGGTCTACGGCAGCCGGGACGCCATGCTGCGCCTCGATATGTCCGAATATATGGAGCGCCATGCCGTGTCCCGGCTCATCGGCGCACCGCCGGGCTACGTCGGCCACGGCGAGGGCGGCGAGCTGACGGAAAAGGTGCGCCGCCGTCCCTACAGCCTCATCCTCCTCGACGAGCTGGAGAAGGCCCACCGGGACGTGACGGGGCTGCTGCTCCAGATCCTGGAGGACGGCATCCTGAGCGACAGCGAAGGGCGGCGGGTGGACTTCCGCAACACCCTCATCGTCATGACCTCCAACGCAGGCAGCAGCGCCGGGAGCAGCGGTCCCCTGGGCTTCCTGCCGGGAACGGCAGAGGATCGGGCCATGGACAGCCTCCGCGCCCTGTTCCCGCCGGAGTTCCTCGGGCGCATCGACGCCGTGGCCGTGTTCCGGCGACTGGGGCGGCCGGAGCTGCGCGCCATCGCGGAGAAGCTGCTGCGTGAGCTGGCGGCCCGGGCGGCGGCGAGCGGCGTCACCCTGATATTTTCCGATGACACGGCGGACTGCCTTGCCGGAGCGTGCAGCCCCGAGAGCGGGGCCCGGGACCTGCGCCACCGCATCCAGAAGGAGATCGAGGACCCGCTGGCCCTCCAGCTCCTGAACCGGGCCGAGGGGCCGTGCAGCGCCGCCGTCCGGGTCGAGGACGGGAGGCTTGCGGTCAGCGTGCCGGAGACGTGACGGTCCGGCAGGAGCGGCCTGGGTCGCAGGTTTTGCCCTGCGCCGGGACCAAAGCCGCAGGAAACCCCTTGCTTTTTCAAAGGAATCCGCTATAATGGAAAAGAAGTGGAGCAAAGTGGAAGAATCTGAGGAACCGGAAGGGAGGCGCGCCATGTACGGAAGATATGACCACGCGGTGGACCCCAAGGGCCGTCTCTTCGTGCCGGCCAAGCTCCGGGCGGAGCTGGGCGACGCCTTCTATGTGACCGTGGGCCTCGACCACTGTCTCCTCGTCTACCCCCAGGCGGGCTGGGACCGCATTCTTGCAAAGCTCGACGCCCTCAGCCTGACGGAGGCCGCGGGGATGCGCGTGCTGCTGGCCAATGTGGCCCGGTGCGAGCCGGACAAGCAGGGGCGCTTCCTGCTGCCTGCGGCGCTGCGGCGCTATGCGGGCCTCGGCCAGGAGGTCACGTTCCTCGGCCAGGGGAGCCGGGCGGAGATCTGGGACACCGCAGCCTATGAGGCGCTGGAGGCGGCGGAGCTGACGCCGGAGAAGCTCCGGGCCGTGATGGAGGAGCTGAACTTCTGATGGAACTGACGCACAAGCCGGTGCTCCTGGCCGAATGCCTGGAGGGCCTGAACATCCGCCCGGACGGCGTCTATGTGGACGGCACCCTGGGCCGCGCCGGGCACTCGCTGGAGATCGTGAAGCGGCTGGAGACCGGCCGCCTCATCTGCCTCGACCGGGACCAGGCCGCGCTGGACGCGGCGGCGGTCCGGCTGCGGGACTATAAGGACCGCGTGACGCTGGTCCACGCGAACTTTGAGAACCTGACGGAGGTCCTCTCAGAACTCGGCGTTTCCCGGGCCGCAGGGATGCTCTTCGACCTCGGTGTGTCCTCGCCGCAGCTCGACGACGCCTCCCGGGGGTTCTCCTACATGGCGGATGCGCCCCTCGATATGCGCATGGACCGCTCCGACCGCCTGACGGCCTGGGACATCGTGAACACCTGGGATGCCGCGGCGCTGCGGAAGATTCTCTATGAATACGGCGAGGAGCGCTACGCGCCGAAGATCGCCGCGGCCATCGAGCGCCGCCGGAGCGAAAGGCCCATCGAGACGACGCTGGAGCTGGCGGACCTCATCCGCAGCGCCATGCCGCCCGCGGCCCTGCGCGAGAAGCAGCACCCGGCCAAGCGCAGCTTCCAGGCCATCCGCATCGCCGTCAACGACGAGCTGGGGGCCGTGTCCCGGATGATGGAGGCGGCGATCCCGCTGCTGGCCCCGGGCGGGCGGCTGGCGGTCATCACGTTCCACTCGCTGGAGGACCGCATCGTCAAGAGCGCCATGCAGCAGGCAGCCAAGGGCTGCACCTGCCCGCCGGAATTCCCGGTCTGCGTCTGCGGCAAGAAGCCGCAGATCCGGATCGTCACCCGCAAGCCCATTGTCTCCGGCCCCGCGGAGCTGGAGGAAAATCCCCGCGCCCGGAGTGCGAAGCTCCGCATCGCGGAGAAGCTCGAAGAAAGTTGAGGCAGCCCATGGCAGCGCGCAGAGCGGAGCAGCGAACGGATCGTGCCCGGCGGCGGGGCGGGGACTATCTGGCCCGGGGCAGCGCCGCCGTGGACGTCCGCCCGGTCCCGCAGCGGGAAGCGGCGGAGCCGCGGGTGCCGCAGGAGACCCCGCAGCCTGTCCGGCGCGTCCGGGCGCAGGTGCGCGTCTCGCCCTTCTGCGTGATCGGCGGCGCGGTGCTGGCCTTTCTGGCGGTGCTGGTGGTCTTCGGCTACGTGCGGCTCTATGAGGCCGACTCCGCCGTCTCGAAGCTGGAGACGCAGCTCTCCCAGCTCCAGACGGAGCAGAGCCGGCTCCGGAGCGCCTACGACGAGGCGACGGACCTCGCCGCCGTGGAGGCCCGGGCCGCGGAGCTGGGCATGACCCGGCCCAAGGCCAGCCAGACGGTCTATCTGACCGTGGGCGCACGGGACCACGCCGAGATCACCCCGGCGGAGCCCCAGAACCTCTTCGTCCGGCTGTACCGGGCGCTGCGGGACAGCGTCGAGGGCTTCCTGGAATACCTGTCCTGAGGGGCGTCATAGAGTGGAAGAAGACGGCGCGCCCGCGGGCACGCTGTGACGCTGAGACCGGGAGGATGGGCAATGGCAGAAAAGAAGCATCGGAGGGGGTTCCCGTTTCCGGAGCGGGACCGGGCGAACCGCGCCCTGCTGGGCCGCATGCTGCTCCTGCTGGCGCTGTGCGGCGTGCTCGCCTTCGTGCCGCTGGTGGGTACGCTGTACCGGCTTATGATCCGGGACCACGACTACTACGAGGGCCTTGCCATCCAGAGCCAGACACGGAGCACCCGCGTTTCCGCCAGCCGCGGCGTCCTCTACGACCGGAACATGAACATCCTCTCCACGTCGGCCACGGTGGAGACCGTGTTCCTGGACCCCAACGCCATCGCGGCGAAGAAGCAGGACGTGGACCTCATCGCCTCGGGCCTCAGCCGCATTCTCGATGTGCGCGAGGACTTCATCCGGGAGCAGGCGGCGGACACGACGAAGTACTATAAGATCGTGCGGAAGAAAATTCCGGAGCAGCTGGCCGACGAGGTGCGGGACTTCATCAACGAGAATGAGCTCAGCGGCATCTACCTCGAGCCGGATTCCCAGCGCTACTACCCCTACGGCTCCCTGGCGGCCCAGGTGCTGGGCTTCGTCAACGCCGACAACGTGGGCGCGGAGGGGCTGGAGGCCTACTACAATTCCGTGCTGGAGGGCACCGCCGGAGAGATCATCCGCACCAAGGGTGCGGGCAACTCCGAGATGCTCTACTCCTACGAGAAGTTCTACGACGCCGCCGACGGGCGCAGCCTCGTCCTCACCCTGGACGCCACGGTGCAGTATTACCTCGAAAAAAATATGCAGGCCGCCATCTCGAAGTACGACATCCAGAAGGGCGCCTTCGGCATCGTGATGAACGTCAACACCGGCGAAATTCTCGCCATGGCGACCCTGGGGAGCTACGACCCCAACCAGTACCTTGAAATTTACGACGACTCCGTCCGGGCGGAGCTGGAGACCCTCAAGGCTGCCCGGGACGCCTGCGCCGAGGGGTCCGCGGAGTACGCCGCAGCGGACGAGACCTATTCCGCCGCCCTGGCCGAGGCCCGGCAGGCCCAGTGGCGCAACCGCTGCACCTCCGACGGCTACGAGCCCGGCTCTACGTTCAAGACCATCACCCTGGCGGCGGCGCTGGAGGAGGGAACCACGACGCTGGAGAGCCGCTTCTTCTGCGGCGGCACCACCCAGGTCAAGGGCCGCGACAAGCCCCTCAACTGCTGGAAGGCCGGGGGCCACGGGGCCGAGTCCACGGCGGAGGCCCTTCAGAACTCCTGCAACATCGCCTTCGCCGACATCGGCGTCAGCCTCGGCGGCGAGAAATTCTACGAGGCCGTGAAAAACTTCGGCCTCATGGAGAAGACGGGCATCGACCTCTACGGCGAGAACGCCGGCGTTTTCTTCGCCAAGGAGCTCCTGACGGACGAGAAGAGCGACGCCTCCCTCACCTCCGGCGCCTTCGGCCAGACCTTCAAGGTGACGCCGCTCCAACTGGTGCGGGCCATCTCCGCTGTGGTCAACGGCGGGTATGTGCTTCAGCCGCACCTCGTCAGCGAGGTGCTCGACCCCTCGGGCGGCACCGTCTCCCGGACGGGGACCACGGTGCTGCGCCAGGCCATCAGCGAGGAGACCTCGGCCACCATGTGCGCGCTGATGGAGAGCGTCGTCTCCGAGGGCACCGCCCGCAACGCCCAGCTCCCGGGCTACCGCATCGGCGGCAAGACCGGCACGTCGGAAAAGATTGACGTCCTGGACGAGAACGGCAATCCGGTGCGGGACCGCATCGTCTCCTTCGTGGGCGTCGCGCCCATGGACGATCCCCAGTACATCGTGCTCGTGGCGCTGGATACGCCCTCGAACGCCTCGGGCATCTACATCTCCGGCGGCCAGATGGCCGCGCCGACGGTCCGCGACGTTCTGGCGGATATCCTGCCCTACCTGGGCGTGGAGCCGGACTACAGCGACGCCGAGATCGGCAGCATCAACATCGAGGTCCCCGACGTGCGGGACCTGCGCTCCGGCGAGGCCGAGGCGGCCCTGGCGGAGAAGAGCTTCCGCTGCACCCTGAAGGGCGAGGGCGATACGGTCACGGACCAGCTCCCGGCCCCCGGGGCTGAAATTCCCGGGAACTCCGAAGTCATCCTCTACCTCGGCGGGGCCGAAAAGCCCACGGACACGGTGACGGTGCCGGACCTCCGGAACTGCCGCGTCACCGACGCCGACGAAGCCCTCCGCAGCATCGGCCTCTACCTCCAGACGAAGGGCGCGGCCAAGACGGCCTCCGGCGACGTGGTCATCACGGACCAGGACGTCGCCCCGGGCAGCGCCGTGGCCCGCGGTACCGTCGTCACTGTGGAGCTGACCGACAAGACGGCACAGGATTAGCAGAACAGCACCGGCCCGGCCGGAACCATAGAAAGAAGGAATTTACGATGGTATTATCGGAACTGCTCCAGGACATCCAGGTCCTCGAATCGACGGCCCCGCTGGACCTCGAGATCAGCGGCGTCAGCTACGACTCCCGGAAGACGGCGGCGGGCGACCTCTTCGTGGCCATCACCGGCTTTGAGACCGACGGTCACCTCTATATCCCCAAGGCTGTGGAGCGCGGCGCGGCGGCGGTGCTCTGCGAGCGGAAGCCCGACGCCGACGTCCCCTATATCCGCGTCGCCTCGGCCCGGGAGGCCCTGGCCCGGCTGGGGGCCAACTGGTTCGGCCACCCCGCCGACGCCATGACCATGGTGGGCATCACCGGCACCAACGGCAAGACGTCCTCGACGATCATCCTCAAGTCGGTGCTGGAGCAGACCCTCGGCGCGAAGGTCGGCCTCATCGGCACCATCCAGAACATGATCGGCGACGAAGTCCTCCACACGGAGCGCACGACGCCGGAGAGCTTCGAGCTCCAGGCCCTCTTCGCCAAAATGCGCGACGCGGGCTGCACCCACGTGGTTATGGAGGTCTCGTCCCACGCGCTGACGCTCAGCCGCGTGGCGGGCGTGCGCTTCGCCGTGGGCGCGTTTACGAACCTGACCGAGGATCACCTCGACTTCCATAAGACCATGGATGCCTACCGCGAGGCCAAGACCCAGCTGTTCCGCCAGTGCTACACCGGTGTCTTCAACCTGGACGATCCTGCGGCGAAGCGGATGATGGCGGACTCGCTCTGCCGCACCATCACCACGGGCGTGCAGGACCCGGAGGCGGACCTCCGGGCCGAGCACGTCTGCCTCCATCCCGATTCCGTCTCCATGACCGTCCGCTGCGGCCCGGAGACCGTGGACGTCAGCATGGGCATCCCGGGCCGCTTCACGGTCTACAACGCCCTGACGGTGCTGGGCTGCGCCATGGCCCTGGGCGTCCCGCTGAAGGACGCCGCTGCGGCGCTCCGGAATTCCAGGGGCGTCAAGGGCCGCATCGAGGTCGTGCCCACCCCGGGCCGGGACTTTACGGTCCTCATCGACTACGCCCACACGCCGGACGCGCTGGACAACATCCTCCGCTCCGTGCGGGACTTCTGCCGCGGCCGCCTCATCGCTGTCTTCGGCTGCGGCGGCGACCGCGATCCCATCAAGCGGCCCATCATGGGCAGGATCGGCATGGAGCACGCCGACTTCGTGGTCTTCACCTCGGACAACCCACGGACCGAGGACCCGAATGCCATCCTGCGCGACATCCTCAAGGGCGCGGAGGGCCTCAATACGCCCTACCACGTGGAGGAGAATCGCCGCAAGGCCATCCGCTGGGCCATGGACCACGCCGAAAAGGACGACATCATCGTCCTGGCCGGCAAGGGCCACGAGACCTACCAGGTCCTCGGGAAAGAGAAGGTCCACCTCGACGAGCGCGAAGAGGTGGCCGCCCATCTGCTGGAAATGGAGGCGCAGAAATGAAGCTGACGCTCAAACAGGTCGCCGAATGGACCAAGGGCCGCGTGGCCCCGGAATTTGAAGACATCACCGTAAACGGCGTCACCAGCGACTCCCGCGAGACGAAGGAGGGCCAGCTGTTCATCCCGCTGCGCGGCGAGACCTTCGACGGCCACGACTACATCAGCGCCGCCATGGTGCGCTGCGCCGCCACGCTGTCGGAGCAGCCCCTGCACCTGGCGGTGCCCGCGGTCTACGTGGAGGACACG
>CALICR010000028.1 GCA_938049125.1 uncultured Clostridia bacterium | reverse complement strand
GGGGCCGGAGCCGTGCTCCCAGAAGTTGTCCTCCTTGCCGAAGCGGAAGATGCGGTCCGCCGGAATGCCGATGTCCTTGTTCCAGATCTCGAAGGCCTCGTCGTCGTCGAGATAGATGGAGGGATAGAGCCGGTCCGCGTCGATCTGGCATACCTCCGTCAGGAACTCCCAGCACATGGCGATGGCCTCCTTCTTGAAATAATCGCCGAAGGAGAAGTTGCCCAGCATCTCAAAGAAGGTGCCGTGCCGGGACGTCTTTCCGATGTTCTCGATGTCGCCGGTGCGGATGCACTTCTGGCAGGTGCAGACGCGGCGGCGGGGCGGCTCAATCTCGCCCTTGAAATAGGGCTTCATCGGCGCCATGCCGGAGTTGATGAGCAGCAGGGACGCGTCGTTCTGCGGGATCAGCGGAAAGCTGGGAAGCCGCAGGTGTCCCTTGCTCTCAAAGTAGGAGAGAAACAGCTCTCTCAGTTCGTTCAGCCCAAAATACTTCATAATGCCTCAAACTCCCATTCTAGTAAGCAAAAACTCCTTCTATTTTACAAAGCCGCAGCGCCGCTGTCAACGGCGACTTTCCGCCGAAGGATCGAATCCGGCGGCGCGGCGCAGGGCAGCTTCAGCCGGACCTCCTGTCGCGGGTGCGGACAGGACGCGATGGGCGTCCCCTCCCCGTCCGTCATGGCCTCCACGCGGAAGGCCGCCGGCTCCCGGTCCGGCGTCACCAGCTCCAGCTCGTCCCCGACGGAGAAGCGGTTCCGCTGGCTCACGGCGGCGCTGCCGTCCGGCGCGCAGGCCGTCACGAACCCGGCGATCTGCCAGTCGCGGATGTAGCGGCTCTCCTCATAGAACTGACTGTTCCCGGGAATCCCGAAATAAAACCCGGTGTAGTAGTTCCTGTGGCTCACCTTCTCGACCTCATCTCGCCAGACCGGCTCCAGTGGCCTGCCCTCCAGCGCTGCCCGGATGGCGTGCTGGTAGGCGTTCGTGACCACCGCCGTGTAGTAGGAGGACTTGTTCCGGCCCTCGATCTTCAGGGCGTCCACCCCGGCGTCCAGCAGCTCCTTCACGTGGTCGATCATGCAGAGGTCCCGGGAATTCATGATGTAGGTCCCCTGCTCCGTCTCGTAGATCGGGAAATACTGGCCCGGCCGCTTCTCCTCCATCAGCGCGTACTTCCAGCGGCAGGGCTGGGCGCAGACACCGCGGTTGCCGTCGCGGCCCGTCATATAGTTGCTGAGCAGGCAGCGGCCCGAGAAGCTGACGCACATGGAGCCGTGAACGAAGGTCTCGATCTCCAGCTCCGGCGGCGTGTGGGCGCGCAGGCGGGCGATCTCGTCCAGGGACATCTCCCGGGCCAGGACCACGCGCTTCGCGCCGAGGTCGAACCAGCCCGCCGCCGTGGCGCTGTTGACGATGCCGGTCTGGGTGCTGACGTGCAGCTCGCAGCGCGGCGCATAGCGCTTGCCCAGGTTGAAGACGCCCAGGTCCGCCACGATCAGCGCGTCGGCCCCGATGTCGTTCAGAAGCTCCAGATAGGCGGGCAGCGCCTCCATCTCGTCGTCCCGCGGCAGGGTATTGACGGTCACATGGACCCGGACGCCGCCCGCATGGCAGCGCTGCACAGCCTCGCGCAGCTCATCCTCCCCGAAGTTTGGGCAGCCGCCGCGCATCCCGAAGCCGTGGCCGGAGAGGTAGACGGCGTTCGCGCCGAAGCGCAGCGCCATGTTCAGCCGCTCCATGTCCCCCGCCGGGGACAAAAGCTCCGGCTTATCCTGCATTTCGGTTCATCTCCTCGATAAAGGCTTCGTGCTCATAGTAGTTCTCCGAGAAATGGTGGAACCCGCTGGGCGTCAGCACATAGAAATAGTAGGAGGAATCTCTCGGATAGAGGGCGGCGCGGATGCTGTCGATGCCGGGGTTGCTGATGGGCCCGGCGGGGAGCCCGGGGTTGCGCCGGGTGTTGTAGGGCGTGTCCGCGGCCAGGTCCTCGGCGGTCAGGTCCTCGGTCCATTTGTCGAGGCCGTAGCGCACCGAGGCGTCGATCTCCAGCAGCGGGTAGACCTTGCTGGTCAGGCGGTTGTAGATGACCGAGGCGATGCTGGAGCTCTCCGACGCGCCGCCGGTCTCCTTCTCAATGAGGGAGGCGACGATGACAATCTTGTGGAGGTCCATCTGGTTTGCGGCGATCTCCTCCTCGGTGAAGCCATTCTCCGTCATCTTCTGGCGCAGGCGGTCGTTCAGCGTGGCGATGTCCTCCTGGAGCTTCTCGGTAAACTTCCAGGAGAAGTTGTCCAGGAACTTGGAGAGCACGCGCTCCGGCGTGTCGTCGATGTAGAACTGGTAGGTATCCGGAAACAGGTAGCCCTCCAGCCGGTTAGCCGCGCCGTAGGGCAGGTCCTTTAAGAACTCGTAGTCGAACATATAGCTGGCGGCGGCGTTCTCCAGCTCCTCGGCGGAGCAGACGTTCTTCTCCTCCAGCAGGGCGAAGATCTGGGCGCAGGTATAGCCCTCGGGGATCATGACCTCCGTGGTCTCCCGGGTGGCTGCGGTGGCCCGCAGACCGTTCACCAGTGCATGGTAGTCATAGACGTTGTTCAGTGTGTAGGTACCGGGGCTGAACTTGCTCCCGGCGTGGGTCAGCGCACAGTAGAGCTTGAAGAGCCAGGGGTACTCTATGAGGCCCTTTTCCTTCAAGAGGTCCGTGACGCCGTCCACCGTCGGCTGGTCCTCGATGGTGACCTCCACCTGCCGGTCCGGCTTGGACAGGGCAAACACGTCTCCGGCGCAGATCCAGCCCACGTAGGCCAGCAGGAAGCCCGCGGCCAGCACGGCGGCCAGGTACACGAGCACGCGCAGCGGCTTCGGAATTTTCATCTTTGTCATCTCCCGGGGCGCGTCCCCGCGCTCCTCCACTCCGGTCTCAGCGTGGAGATAGCTCTCGCGCCGTCCGGACTCGTCTCTGCGGTCGTCTTCGGCCATGGTCAGTGCTCCTTTCCCGCCCCCTGCGGGCGCAGTACGAGGCCCGCCGCCACGGCGGCGGCTGTCTCAGGTCCCTTCAGTGCCTCCAGCAGCGCGAGGCCGAAGGCCATTGCCGCACCGGGCGCTTCTCCGGTGATGAGGCGTCCATCCCGGACCACCTGTGCGCCGGGCTGCATCCGGGCTGTGCCCATCTCCGGCTCCAGGCCGGGATAGCAGGTGGCGCGGCGGCCGTCGGTGATGTGCAGCTCCGCCAGCGCCGTTGGCCCGGCGCAGATGGCGGCCACATAGCGGTCCGCGGCCCAGGCCCGGGCGATGAGGTCCATGGCCGCGCGGCTCGCCCGGATGGTAGAGACGCCGCCGAGGCCGCCGGGCAGGACGACCATTTCAAGGTCCTTCATGGACGCCTCCTCCACGGTCCGGTCCGCCGTCACCGCGATGCCGTGGGCCCCGCGGACGGGCTGGCCGCTCACGGAGAGCGTCGTGACCGCCGCGCCGCCGCGCCGCAGAATGTCGCAGGCGCAGAGAGCCTCCATCTCTTCAAATCCGTCTCCAAGTAAAATATAGACCATTCAGGATTCCTCCAGACAGGCGGCGACCAGCGCGTAGATCTCCTCATGGATCGCCTCGATGCTGCGCAGCGCGCCGTTCTCGACGCACCGGATGCGCTTCCAGCCGTAATAGTCCGCGGCGTAGCGGCCCATCTCCCGGCAGGTCCGGAGATATGCGAGGTCCTGCTCGTGGATGTCCGCATGGGTGTTCGTCTCGGCCTCGCGGTGCCGCATCAGCTGGGCCGTGAACTCCACAGGCACGTCGAGGTAGAGCACCAGGTCCGGCCGCGGCAGACCCAGGCGGTCGTACTCAAGGTCGTAGAGCCAGCGCAGGAACTCGGCCCGGCGCTCCGGCGGCTCCTTGGATGCCTGGTGCACTGCGTTGGAGGTGGTGTACCGGTCCGAGAGGACCAGTCCCCCGCTCTCGTACCAGGACTGCCAGACCTGCCGGTAGGAGGCGTAGCGGTCCACGGCGTAGAACGTCGAGGCGGCATAGGCGTTCACATCCTGCGGATGCGCGCCAAACTCGCCGCCGAGGTACATCCGGATGAGGGCCGAGGAGGGCTTGTCATACTGCGGGAACACCAGCCGCTGGAAGGGCCGTCCCTCCGCCGCCAGCCGCTCCGTCAGACGCTTGAACTGGGTGGACTTTCCGGACCCGTCAGTCCCCTCGAATACGATCAGCTTTCCCATGGTGCATCACCTGCCGTGCAATAGTTCATTTCATTTTACCATAGTTTCCGCCATTTGTCCATGGCTTTCACACAAACCGGGCTTCGGCATAAACTGTTATGAAAGCGATCTGCTTGATCCATCTAAAGGAGGTTTTTCCCATGGCAGAACCCACACAGGCGAAGTGCCCCGTCAACCTGAACGACATCCGGGAGGCCGTCTGTATCCATACCGCAAAGGTCACAGACTCCTTCCGCGACAAGGACTGCATCGAGGATCTCCGCGTCTATCTGACCCGGGAGTCCCAGTGCGCACTGGACCGCGCCGCCGGTGCACGCGCGCGCTATGCCGAGCTGCTGCACGTGGCGCTGGAGGTCGCGCCGGTCCCCTTCCACCGGGGCTATTACAGCGTGGACCTTACATACTATTACCGCATTCTGGCCGACGCCCTGATGGGCAACGCCAGGCCGGTGCCCATCTTCGGCCTCGCCGTCTTCTCGAAGCGCGTCGTGCTCTTCGGCGGCGAGCAGGGGGCCAAGGTCTTCACCAGCGACAGCGTGCCGGGCTGTGCGGACGGCAGCGCCCAGACGGACCGGGCCGCGCCGGAGGCCGTGGTTGAGGCCGTCGATCCCATGATCCTCTCGGCCAAACTGCTGGACGCGTGCAGCTGCTGCCGCTGCGACGCTGCCCTTTCGGACCTGCCGGAGGGCATCTTCAGCTGCTTCGACGGCGAGCTGGTGCTGAACGGCGAGGTGAAGCGGCTTTACATCACCCTGGGCCAGTTCTCCCTGATCCGGATGCAGCGGGAGACCCAGCTGCTGCTGCCCGCCTTTGACTACTGCGTGCCAACCAAGGAATTTTCCGACGCAGCGGCATGCTCCGAGGACTCGGACCCCTGTGAGGTTTTCAACCAAGTGGAGTTTCCCGTGGACTCCTTCTTCCCGCCCAAGTGCCCTCCGGCAAAATAAGGAACAGCCGGCGTGATCTACCCAAGATCACGCCGGTCTGCCGTCCGGAGCTGCGGGACCAACGGGTCCGGTCCTCCGCCGCAGAGGGCGAGGCGGTACCCACCGGGCAGGACCGTGTCCCAGAACACGGCCGCCGTGCCGGGAGCGGACACGGCGTCTCCTTCAAAGCGCAGAACGCTCCCCGGCAGGGCGGAAAGGCCTTCTCCGGTCCACTTGACGAAGCTCTCCTTGAGGACCCAGAGCTGCAGCGGCTCTGCCGCAGCCCGCTCCGCCTCGGAAAAGCAGCGCCGGAGCAGTGAGGACCGGAAGGTCCGGGGCCGTTCTATATCGACGCCCAGGGGCCGGTCCCCCGCTGCGCAGACGGCGAGGCCGCCCGAATGGCTCAGGCTGATGTGGATCCCGGGCTGCGCCGGAAGGTACGGCTTCCCCGCCGCCGTCAGGGCCAGCCCGGCCTCCTCGGGCTGCAGGCCCGCGTCCCGGAGCGCCAGCATCAAGGCCGCCGACGCCGCGAGGCTGCGCAGCTGCGCCTCGGGATCCCGGACGGCCTCCAGCCGCGCCCGGCGGGCGGGCGGACAGCACGCATAGACCCGCCCGGCCAGCGCCTCGTCCCGCAGCAGCGCCGCAGGCACCAGATAGACAGTCTCCAAGCGGGTCCCTCCGTTTCAAAAACGGCCCGCCCCACACCGTGGACGGGCCGCAGGATTCAGTCCTTGAGCAGCTTTTTGCGGGCGATGTTGATGGTACCCTCCTGCATCTGACGGATCCAACCGAGGCTCTTGCCGCAGCCGTAGGCGCAGCAGGAATCGGCATCGTCGGCCACGACGCAGGGGATCTTCGTCACCTCGGCCAGCAGCCGGTCCATGCCCCAGATCTGGCTGCTGCCGCCGGTCAGGACGATGCCGTTGACGGACACGTCGGCGATGAGCTCCGGCGACGAGCGCTCCAGCACGCCGAGGACCTCCTCGGCGATCTGCTTTGCGATGGGGAACATGGCCTCCATGGCGTCGTTGGCCTGGACGACGATCTCCTTGGCGAGGCCGGTCTTGACGTCGCGGCCCTTGGTCTGCATGACGAAGGTGTCGTCCCGGGGATAGACGCAGCCGATGGTCATTTTCAGCTCCTCGGCGGTGTTGGAGCCGATGACAACGCCGTATTTCTTCCGGATATAGCGGACGATGGCCTCATCGAAGGCGTCGCCCGCCACCTTGACGGAGGAGGATTCGGCCACGCCGTTCATGCTGAGCACGGCGATGTCCGTGGTGCCGCCGCCGATGTCGATGACCATGTGGCCGTTGGCGCCGTCGAGGTCGAGCTGGGCGCCGAGCCCGGCGGCCAGGGGGGCCTCAATGAGGTAGACGCGGCGGGCGCCGGCCTCCATGATGGCCTGGATGACGGCGCGCTCCTCCACCTCCGTGATGCCGCTGGGCACGCTGACCACAACGCGGGGCTTAATGAAGGAGAAACGGATGACCTTGGAAAGGAAGGCAGCCATCATCTTCTGCGTCAGCTCATAGTCGGAAATGACGCCGCCGCGCAGCGGATGGATGGCGACGACGTTGCCCGGTGTCCTTCCCATCATGTTGCGGGCCGCCGCGCCGACCTGGAGCACCTTGCCGCTGGTCTTGTCCACCGCGACGACGGCGGGCTCCCGCAGGACAATGCCCTTGCCTTCGGCGTAGATGACGACGTTGGAGGTGCCGAGATCGACACCGAGATCTCTCGAAAGTTTTAACATAGCTTCACCTGCTGTTCTTCGTCTCATCGGTCACGGCCAGCACTGCGCCGCGGACGCATTCCGCACCGGCGGTGCGGAGCACCCGGGCCGCTTCCGCCATGGTCGCGCCGGTGGTACAGATATCGTCGATGAGTAAAATGCGCTTCCCGGCCACGTCCGTGCCGGGCCGCAGCGAAAAGGCTCCGGAGACGTTGGCCCGCCGCGCGGCAGCGTCCCGCATCCGGGACTGTCGCTTCGTGTGGCGGTGCGTGAGCGTCGGCGCACAGGGCAGGCCCAGCGTCTTCGCCGTCTCCCGCGCCAGCAGCTCCGCCTGGTCATAGCCCCGGGAGAAGCGCCGGAGGCGGCTGACCGGGACGAAGGTCACGAGGTCCGCATCCCGAAGCGTGACGCAGCCCGCGAGCATCGGCCCGTAGACCGC
>CALICR010000027.1 GCA_938049125.1 uncultured Clostridia bacterium | reverse complement strand
TGCGCGAGCTGCTGCGCGCCTGCTACTACGCCATCGACAAGAAGCCGATCAGCGAGGCGCCGCTGCCCTTCAAGGAGAAGGAGCTGCTGAAGCTCGTCGTCAAGAAGGTCAAGGGCACCGACGTTGAGCTGCTTTTGAAGGAAAGCGGACTTCTTGGGTAAAAAAGTGCAGAAAACCGGCCCTCTCCGCCGCGGAGGGGGTCGGTTTTCTATGGAGTGTGAGGTTAGCTGCGGTGGAACACGAGTTCGTTTTCTGTGCCGCAGTCCATGGTGACGGTATCGGCGTCCGCGTCGCAGTCGACGGTGTCCGTCCCGCCGACGAGGGTCAGCTGAAGCTCACCGTCCGCGACGGTGAAGCAGCCGCTCATGCTGAACGCGTCAAAGGCGGAGAGGAAGAACTCCAGCGGGAAGCTTTCTTCCATGAAGCCGTCAAAGGTCATACCTGCGCCGAAGGCGAAGAGGTCCTCCAATGTTTCGCACCCCGCCTCCGCCATCACCTGCTCCAGCGTCATGCCATCGGCTTCGGCGGCCTGGCGGGTGGTCTCCTCGAAGTACCGGAGCAGAGCGGAACGAAGGACGCTCAGGATGACATCCACGGCGTCGCCCAGGGAGCTGCCGTCGATCTTCAGGTAGAAAACACCCTTGTGGGTGAATTCCAGGGTCATTTCCATGGTGAGGGTACCGAGGTCGACCCAGTCCAGAATGTCATCTGCGGCATCCGGGTTCAAGGAGGCCTGCAGGGCGGCCTCCATGCTGTCGGTGATGTCGATGGGCTCCGAGGCCCAGAGCCGGTCAGTCCGTCAGATAGCGGTCCAGCTCCCGGGCGACGGTCTGGTTGACCTTGAACTTCGGGCGGTCATAGAGCCGTCCGCGGGCGAGGACCAGGTCCACATGGCGCAGGGCGCGCAGGTCCTCCAGGGGATTTTCGGCGGTGACGATGAGGTCGGCGCACTTGCCGGGGGAGACGGTACCGGTCTCCGCGCCGATGCCGGCGAGGTCCGCGGCCCGGCCCGTGGCCGTATGGAGCGCAAAGGCGTTGGTGACGCCAACATACTTGTGGAAGTAGAACAGCTCCCGCCAGAAGTCGTACTGGGTGATCCAGGGGCAGCCCACGTCGTTGCCGAGGACCACCGGGATGCCGTTTTCCAGGGCGGCCTTGGCGCAGGCGACGATGCCCTCGAAGACCACGTTGCCGTTGTACTGCTCCACCTCCGAGGCGTTGGAGACGCTGCGGTTGAAGAGGGCGTAGGGAAGGGCGGGGGAGATGGTCGTGCAGAGAAACGCGCCGGTCTCTTTGAACAGGGCGAGCATCTCGTCATCGGGCTTCGCGCCGTGCTCAATGGAGTCCACGCCGCCGCGGAGCGCCGCCTTGACGCCCTCGGGGGACTCGGCGTGGGCCGCGACGGTGTAGCCGCTGCGGTGGGCGGCCTCGCAGACGGCGCAGATCATCTCCGGCGGCATTTTCAGCTCGCCGGGCACGCCCTTGGCCTTGGCGTCCAGCACGCCGCCGGTGACCATGAGCTTCACGAGGTCCACGTGCTGGGCCTCGGCCCTGGCCAGCAGGTCCAGGGCCTCCTCGGTGGAGCGGGCCGCCGCGGCGACGGACCCGGCCATGTGGCCGCCGGGGACGGAGATGCCCTCGTTGGCCGCGAGGATGCGCGGCCCGTCGGCGCGGCCCGCCGCGATCTGGTCCCGCAGCCGCGTGTCGAAGTCGCCGAGGCCGCCCACGGTGCGGATGGTCGTGACGCCGCTGAGCAGCTCGAGCTTCGCAAAGCTCCGGACCATCTTGTAGGCCACGGCCCGGGTCAGGCCCGTGGCCATGATCTTCTTGACCAGTGCCGCGTTGTCGCGCTGCTTCTTCTGGGGCTTGCCGTTCCCGGCCAGGTGGACGTGCATATTGATGAGGCCCGGCATCAGGTACCTGCCCCGGAGGTCGATGGCGGAATAGCCGGACGGCTCCGTGCCCGTGGGCACGATGTCCGTGATCTTCTCACCGTCGACGAGAACGGTCTTCCCGGCCACGGCCTGCATCTCCGCCGTGCCGTCCAGGAGAATGCCGTTTTTGAGTGCGTATTGCATGGACTTCAGGTCCTTTCCGTTGGAATTTCTTCCATTATACCACAAGCGTCGCGGTTTGTCGCCCCTTTTTGCGGTACGGAAAAAATAGGGGTTGACATTTCGGCGGTTTTCCAGTATCATAACAAATCGAACACAGAGAAGGAGGAAGCGTCCATGCGGTACTGTCTGAGAAACGCAGAGGTTTTCCAGGGCGGCGTATTTCATTCCGCGGATGTGTTCGTTTCGGATGGAAAGATCGTCGCCATGGGGGAGCGGCTCGCCTGCCCCGGCGATGCTGTTTCTATTGATCTCCGTCATATGGCGTTGTTCCCCGGTTTCGTTGATGTGCATGTACATCTTCGGGAGCCGGGCTTTTCTTATAAGGAGACCATCCGGACGGGCACGCTGGCGGCGGCCCACGGCGGCTTTGCCCACGTGGCCTGCATGCCGAACCTGGACCCGGTGCCGGACTGCCGGGCGTCGCTGGAGCTGCTGCTCGGGCGCATCCGGGAGACGGCGGCGGTCCATGTTCACCCCTACGGGGCCATCACGGCCGGGGAGCGGGGCGAACGGCTTGCGGAACTCGCGGCCATGGCCCCGGACGTCATCGCCTTTTCCGACGACGGGAAGGGCCTCCAGTCCGAGGCGCTGATGCGCCGCGCCATGGCGGAATGCCGCCGCCTCGGGAGGCTGCTGGCGGCCCACTGCGAGGACAACAGTCTGCTCCGCGGCGGCTACATCCACGACGGGCCCTACGCCCGCGCCCACGGGCACCGCGGCATCTGCTCCGAGAGCGAATGGCGGCAGATCGAGCGGGACCTCGCCCTGGCCGAGGAGACAGGCTGCGCCTACCACGTCTGTCACGTCTCGGCCAAGGAGAGCGTCGCCCTGATCCGGGCGGCCAAGGCCCGGGGCGTGGACGTCACCTGCGAGACGGGGCCGCACTACCTGGCCTTTACGGACCGGGATCTCCAAGAGGACGGCCGCTTCAAGATGAACCCGCCCCTCCGGGAGGAGGCGGACCGGCAGGCCCTGCTGGAGGGCCTCGCCGACGGGACCATCGATATGCTGGTCACGGACCATGCGCCCCACAGCCGGGAGGAGAAGGCCCGGGGCCTCGCGGGCAGCGCCATGGGCGTCGTGGGCCTCGAGACGTCCTTTGCCGCCTCCTATACGCACCTCGTGAAGACCGGTATCCTGCCGCTGGCGAAGCTCATCGACCTCATGCACGGCGCGCCCATGCGGCGCTTCGGCTGCGGCACGGAGCTGGCCGCGGGCCAGCCCGCCGACCTGACAGCCTTTGATTTGAATGAGGTCTACACTGTAGACCCGGCGCACTTTCTCACGCTGGGACGCGCCACGCCCTTCGAGGGCTGCGAGCTGACGGGTGTCTGCAAGCTGACCATGGTCGGCGGCGAACTTATTTGGAAGGAGGAGACGCTTTGAAGGAAGTGACGTACACCGTACTGGAGAATGCGCCGCTGACGGCAGGAGTCTACCGGCTGCGCCTCGGCGGCGACACCGCGGCCATCACGGCTCCGGGCCAGTTTCTGGAGCTGCGGCTGCCGGGCTTTTTCCTGCGGCGGCCCCTGTCCGTCTCGGACTGGGACGAACACGGCGTGACCATTCTTTATAAGGTAGTGGGCGGCGGCACGGACTGGCTGTCCCATGCGGAGCCGGGCCAGAAGCTGGACGCGCTGACGGGCCTCGGCAACGGCTTCAACGTCGCGGCCTGCGGACAGACGCCCCTGGTGGTGGGCGGCGGCATCGGCGCCGCGCCGCTCTATGGCCTTGCCAAGCGGCTGCGGGCGGCGGGGAAGACGCCCATCGCCGTGCTGGGCTTCAACACCGCGGCGGAGCGGTTCTACGAGACGGAATTTCAGGCTCTCGGCATTGAGACCGTCGTGGCCACGGCGGACGGGAGCTATGGCGTCCGCGGCTTCGTGACCGACGTCCTGCCGGAGCGGTACGACGGCTTCTGCGCCTGCGGGCCGCTGCCGATGCTGCGGGCGCTCTGCGCCGCGGCGGAGGGGCCGGGCTTCCTGAGCCTCGAGGCCCGCATGGGCTGCGGCTTCGGGGCCTGTATGGGCTGCACCATTGAGACGACCGCCGGACCGAAGCGCGTCTGCCGCGAGGGTCCCGTATTCCGGAAGGAGGAGCTGACATGGTGAAAACGGCGCTGACGCTCTGCGGCCTGCCGCTGGACAACCCCATCATCCCGGCCAGCGGGAGCTTCGGCTACGGCTATGAGTTCGCGGAGCTTTACGACATCAACTGCCTCGGGACCTTCTCCTTCAAGGGGACGACCCGGGAGTCGCGCCTGGGCAACCCCCAGCCGCGCATCGCCGAGGCGAAGAGCGGCCTGCTGAACGCCGTAGGCCTCCAGAATCCCGGCGTGGACGCCGTGATCGCCGAGGAGCTGCCGCGGCTTGCCCGGGTGTTCCGGAAGCCGGTCATGGCCAACGTCAGCGGCTTTTCCGTCGAGGAATACGTCGAGGTCTGCCGGAGGCTGGATGCCTGCCCCCAGGTGGGCTGGCTGGAGGTCAACATCTCCTGCCCCAACGTCCACGGCGGCGGTATGAGCTTCGGCACGGACCCGAGGGCGGCGGCCGCCGTTACCCGGGCCGTCAAGGATGCGGTGAAAAAGCCGGTCCTCGTCAAGCTCTCACCCAATGTGACCAGCATCGCGGACATCGCCCGGGCCTGCGAGGACGCGGGGGCCGACGGCGTCAGCCTTATCAACACGCTGATGGGCATGCGGCTGGACCTCCGGACCCGGCGGCCTGTGCTGGCCAACCGCACCGGCGGCCTCTCCGGCCCTGCCATCTTCCCGCTGGCGGTGCGGATGGTCTGGGAGGTCTACGAGGCCGTCAAAATTCCCATCGTCGGCATGGGCGGCGTGACGTCGCCCGCCGATGTGCTGGAGCTGATGCTGGCGGGGGCCACGGCGGTGGAGGTCGGCGCGGCGAACCTCGTCGATCCCTACGCCTGCCGGGACCTGGTCCGCGGCCTGCCGCAGGAGATGGAACGATACGGAATTCACGATTTGAACGAGATCATAGGAGGCGCACATCATGGGTAAGGACGTCATCATCGCACTGGACTTTGACAGCAAGGAGAAAACGCTTGCATTCCTCGACCGGTTCCCGGGCCGCAAGCCCTTCGTGAAGATCGGCATGGAGCTCTACTACGCCGAGGGCCCGGCCATCGTCCGGGAGATCAAGGCCCGGGGCCACAAAATTTTTCTGGACCTCAAGCTGCACGACATTCCGAACACGGTAAAGAAGGCCATGGCGGTCCTCTCGGCCCTGGATGTGGACATGGTGAACCTCCACGCCGCCGGGACCCGCGCCATGATGACGGCTGCGCTGGAGGGCCTGACGCGGCCAGACGGCACCCGCCCCCTGCTCATCGCCGTGACCCAGCTCAC
>CALICR010000026.1 GCA_938049125.1 uncultured Clostridia bacterium | reverse complement strand
CGGGCGCGGTCCCGGCGGGCCGGGGCTGCGGGAGGTCCACATCCTTGACGCCCGGGGCCTTATTCAGCGCGGCGCGCACGGCATAGAGCACCGAGTCGAAGACGGCCCGCTCCGCGAGGAAGCGCACCTCGGTCTTGGCCGGGTGAACGTTGACGTCCACGGCGTTCAGGGGAAGCCGGACGTTCAGCACGCAGGCGGGATAGCGCCCCGCCATGATCTGGTTGCGGTAGGCCTCCTCCAGGGCGGCGGTCATGATCTTGGACCGGACAAAGCGGCCATTGACGTAGAAGAGCTGGCCCGACCGGTTGCCCCGGGAGGCCGTGGGCAGCGTCACAAGGCCGGACACGGTGGTCCTGTCCCAGTGCCCCTCGACGGCCACCATGTCCCGGGCCACCGTGCGGCCGAAGACCGCGGCGGCGGCGGTGCGGAGCTGCCCGTCGCCCACGGCGGAGAAGACCTCCTGGTTGTCCCGGATGAGGCGGAAGGCGATCTCCGGATGGGCCAGCGCCAGGCGCTGGACGACGGCGGAGACGTTGGCCCCCTCGGACACGTCGGATTTCATGAATTTAAGGCGGGCGGGGGTGTTGTAGAAGAGGTCGCGGACCACCATGGTGGTGCCCTTGGGGCACCCGGCGGGGTCGCAGGCGGTGATAACGCCGCCCTCCAGCGTCACGGCGGTGCCCTCGTCGGCGTCGGCGGTCCGGGTCAGCAGATTGACCCGGGCCACGGCGGAGATGGCGGCCAGGGCCTCGCCCCGGAAGCCCAGGGTGCCGATGGCGGCCAGGTCCTCGGCCTTATGGAGCTTGCTGGTGGCATGGCGCAGGAAGGCCGTCTGGGCGTCCTGGCGGTCCATGCCGCAGCCGTCGTCGGTGACGCGGAGCAGCGTCATGCCGCCGTTCTGGATCTCAACGGTGACGTGCCGCGCACCGGCGTCGATGGCGTTTTCCACCAGCTCCTTGACCACGGAGCCGGGGCGCTCCACCACCTCGCCGGCGGCGATGAGGTCCGCCACATGGGGAGAAAGCTGCGTAATGATAGCCATATCGTTTCCTTCTAGGAGAGGGCGCCCATGGTCAGCCCCGCCGCCACGTTGATGGCCGCGTGGAGGAGCATCGGCGCATAGATCGTATCCGTGTATTCATAGAGCCCGCAGAGCACCGCCGTTGCCGGAACGTACTGGAGCAGGCTCAGCAAAATCGCCGTGGGCGACAGCACCCCGATGTAGCTGACGACGTGGATGCCGGAGAAGCAGAGCATGGTGACGGCGTAGGCCAGCACGCGGCTGAAGCGCCGGAGGCTGCCGAAGATGAGGCCGCGGAACAGCGTCTCCTCGATCAGCGGCGCGGCGAGCACCGTCAGCGTCCAGGCGAGGACCGGGCTGCCGTTCAGGAGGTCCAGGACCGCGCCGTTGTTGCGGTTCACGAACTTCGGATCCAGCGCGAGGATGATAAGCCCCACCGCGAAGGTCAGGAAGAAATAGAGCAGCAGCGCCGTGGGCAGGGCCAGAGGCAGCTTCCGCCGGTTCTTCCGCAGCGCCGTGAGGTTTCCCCGGAGGAAGCGGCGGAAGATCAGCAGCACAACCGCCGCGTTGACCGCGTAGTAGGCGGCGTTCAGCTCCGCCGTGTCCGGCAGCCGCCCGGCGATCCCTCGGAAGATGAGCTGGATGCCGAGGCTCAGCAGGAGAAAGTAGAAGGGCAGCCAGCAGAGCCCCAGGATCCATTCCTTCTTCGACATTACCACGGAAATGCGTCGCTTTTGCATCGTTTCTCCTTTTTTCGCGTTCAGAGCAGCTGCTTCAGCTCGTAGAGCAGATTCAGCGCCTCGATGGGCGTCAGCGTCTCGACTGTAACGGCCTCCAAGCGCCGCCGGACCTCTCCAAGGCCCAGGTCCGCCATGGACACCTGATCCTCCGCCGGGGCCGCGGCGGGCGCGGCGGGGGGCTGCCCCGCCTCCAGCTCCTTCAAAATGGCCCGGGCGCGGCTGATGACCGGCGCGGGCAGGCCCGCCAGCTTGGCCACCTCGACGCCGTAGGAGTCGTCGGTGCCGCCGGGGACGATCTTGCGCAGGAAGACGATGTCGTCCTTCCGCTTCTTGACGGCGATGTTGTAGTTCCGGACGCCGGGCAGCTCACGCTCCATGACCGTCAGCTCATGGTAGTGGGTGGCGAAGAGGGTCTTGGCCCCCAGACGCTTCGGGTCCGCGGCGTACTCCAGCACGGCGCGGGCGATGGCCATGCCGTCAAAGGTCGAGGTACCGCGGCCGATCTCGTCGAGGATCAGCAGGGACCGCGCCGTGGCGCTGCGTAAAATCTCCGCCACCTCGCTCATCTCCACCATGAAGGTGGACTGGCCCGAGGCCAGGTCGTCCGACGCGCCGATGCGGGTAAAGATGCGGTCCACCACGCCGATGCGGGCCGAGGCGGCGGGCACGAAGCAGCCGATCTGGGCCAGGAGGACGATGAGCGCCGTCTGGCGCATATAGGTCGATTTGCCCGCCATGTTCGGGCCAGTGATGATGGAGACCTGGTGGCCCGGCGTGCCCAGCTCCGTGTCGTTGGCCACGAAGAGGGAGCCCTTCAGCACCTGCTCCACCACCGGGTGGCGGCCCTCCCGGATGACGATCTCGCCCGAGAGGTCCACCTCCGGGCGCACATAGTTGTTCCTGGCGGCCAGGCCCGCAAAGCAGGCCAGCACGTCCAGCGCCGCCACGGCCCCCGCCGAGGCGAGCACCCGGCCGGATTCCGCCGCCAGCTCGCCGCGCAGCTCCGTGAACAGCTCGTATTCCAGCGCCGTCTCCCGGTCCTTGGCCGTCAGGATCGTGGATTCCAGCTCTTTTAACTCCTGGGTGATGTAGCGCTCGCAGTTGGCCAGGGTCTGCTTGCGGATGTAGGTTTTGGGGACGAAACTGGCCTGAGAGCGCGCCACCTCGATGTAGTAGCCGAAAACGCGGTTGTAGCCCACCCGCAGGTTCTTGATGCCGGTGGCCTCCTTTTCCGCGGCCTCAATGGCCGAGAGGCTGCCCTTGCCGCCGCTCATGATGTCCTTGAGGCGGTCCGCCTCCTCGGAGTAGCCCGGGCGGATCATGCCGCCCTCCCGGACCGTGAAGGGGGGATCGTCCACGATGGCCCGGTCGATCTGGGCCTTGAGGTCCGCAAGGTCGTCCAGCTCCTCCAGCAGCACCTGGAGCATGGGCGCGCGGTATTCGCCCAGCTGGGCGCGGAGCTTCGGCAGCCCCGCGACGCCTGCCGAGAGGGCCACGAGGTCCCGGGCCCCGGCGGAGCCGGTGACGATGCGGGCCATGATGCGCTCGAGGTCCGTCACGGCGCGCAGCGTCTCCCCCAGCTCCTCGAGCCGGAGGGCGTCGCGCTTCAGCTCCTCCACGGCGGAGAGGCGCTGGTTGATGGCGGCGGGGCTGAGCAGCGGCTTTTCGAGCCAGCTCCGCAGCATCCGCCCGCCCATGGGCGTCTTCGTCTTGTCCAGGACCCAGAGGAGGCTGCCGCGCTTCTCCTTTGTGCGCAGCGTCTCCGTCAGCTCGAGGTTCCGCCGGGCCGTCAGGTCCAGCTCCATGAACTTGCCCGCGAGGTAGAATTCAAAGTGGCGGATGTGGCCAAGCTCGCTCTTCTGCAATTCCTTGAGCTTCCGCAGCAGCGCGCCCGCGGCCAGCATGACCTCCGGCAGCGCCGCGGCCTGCTCCGGCAGGTCCCGGAACTGGCCCTCCGCCGCCGCGCGGCAGGCGGCCTCGTCAAAGAGGTCCGCGCCGCCCTCCTCGCAGCAGCAGTGCAGCCGCTCCTCCAGCCCCTCGCACAGGTCCTTGTCCCGGGCGGCCGATCCGCCCAGCAGCACCTCCGAGGGCGAGAAGCGCCCCAGCTCGCTGAGGAGCTTCTCCGCCAGGTCCGCGCCCGCGAGGCGCGTGGCGTAAAAGGCGCCGGTGGACACGTCGCAGCAGCAGAGGCCGCAGCGGTCCGCCTCGCCGTAGAGGCAGGCAAAGTAGTTGTTCCGCGCCTCCTCCAGCATGGAGCTTTCCGTGACGGTGCCCGGCGTGACGATGCGCACGATCTCGCGCTTCACGAGGCCCTTGGCCAGGGCCGGGTCCTCCATCTGCTCGCAGATGGCCACCCGGTAGCCCCGGGCCACCAGCCGGGCAATGTAGCTCTCGGCGGAGTGGTAGGGCACGCCGCACATGGGCACCTTGTCCTCGGCGGCCTTGGTCTTGTCGTGGTCCCGGGACGTCAGCGTCAGGTCCAGCTCCTTGGAGGCGGTCCGGGCGTCGTCGCCGAACATCTCGTAGAAGTCGCCCAGCCGGAAAAAGAGCAGGCAGTCCGGGTTCTGTTCCTTCGTTTGCAGGTATTGCTGCATCATCGGCGTCAGTTCCGCCACGAATCACACCTCCTGTGCGTCCAGCGTCCCCGTCAGCGACCAGGTGGAGCAGTCCGTGATGTGCACCGTGCAGAACTGCCCGATGAGGCTGTCCGGGCCGGGGAAGCGGACGAGGCGTCCGCCCTCGGTGCGGCCCGTCAGCACCTCACCGTCCCGGCCGTCGGCCAGGACCCGGTAGTCCCGGCCCACATAGGCGCGGTGGTGCTCCGCGGAGATGCGGTTCTGGGTCTCGCAGAGCCGGTCGAACCAGCGGTTCTTCTCGCTCCGGGGCACGGGGTCCGGCAGCTTTGCCGCCGGGGTGCCCGGCCGTGGGGAATAGATGAAGGTAAACAGGGCGTCGTAGCCCACGGTCTCGATGAGGGACAGCGTCTCCTCGAATTCTTCCTCCGTCTCGCCGGGGAAGCCGACGATGACGTCGGAGGTCAGCACCAGCTCCGGCATGGCCGCCCGGGCCGCCCGGACCAGCGAGAGGTATTTCTCCCGGTCATAGTGCCGGTTCATGGCCTTCAGCACCCGGTCGCTGCCGGACTGGAAGGGCAGGTGGAGCTGCTTTGCGATGCGCGGGCTTTCCGCCATGACGGCGAAGAGCTTCTCCGTGGCGTCCTTGGGGTGGGACGTCATGAAGCGCAGCAGATAGTCCCCGGGGATGGCGGCGATCTCCCGCAGCAGGTCGGCGAAGTCCACGCCGGTGCCGAGGTCCTTGCCGTAGGAGTTGACGTTCTGGCCCAGCAGCGTGATGTCCCTGTAGCCCGCCTCGATGAGGCCGCGGCACTCGGCCACGACGTCCTCGGGCCTCCGGCTCCGCTCCCGGCCCCGGACATAGGGCACGATGCAGTAGGAGCAGAAGTTGTTGCAGCCGTACATGATGGACACCCA
>CALICR010000025.1 GCA_938049125.1 uncultured Clostridia bacterium | reverse complement strand
ACGGCCCCTCCGGGGCGGGGAAGAGCACGCTGGCCAAGGCCGTTGCGGCGGAGCTGGGCTGCGTCTATCTGGACACCGGCGCGATCTACCGCACCGTGGCCTACCACATGATCCTCATGGGCATCAGCCCCAAGGACAAGGACGGTGTCAAGCGCCTCATCGACGACGTCAACATCAAGATCGACTTCCCCGGCGATGGGAAGCAGCATATGCTCCTCAACGGCCACGACGTGACGGACGAGATCCGCACGCCGGAGGTCTCCGTGGGCGCGTCCCAGGTCTCCGCCTACCCGGTGGTCCGCGACGTGCTGCTGGACCTCCAGCGGGACACGGCGCGCCATAGCAGCGTGGTCATGGACGGCCGGGACATCGGCACCGTGGTGCTGCCGAATGCCGACGTCAAGATTTTCCTCACGGCGGACGTGAAGGTCCGCGCGAAGCGCCGCCTGAAGGAGCTGGAGGACAAGGGCGAAAAGGTCACCTTCGCCGAGGTGCTGAAGGACATGGAGGAGCGCGACGAGCGCGATTCGAACCGCGCCGTAGCGCCGCTGCGCTGTGCCCCGGATGCCGTCCGCGTCGATACCTCCGACTGCGGCCTCGAGGAGAGCCGGGACCGCATCCTCCGCGTGATCCGGGAGAAGCTCGGAGCATGAACTGGTGCCGTACCCTCGGGTATTATCTGATCTATCCCCTCTGCCGCCTGGCGCTGCTGCTGACGCACCCGGTCTATCACGTCCGAGGCCGGGAGAACCTGCCGGAGGGGCCTTACGTGCTCTGCTGCAACCACAGCAGCGGTTCGGACCCCTTTTGGGTCATCTTTGCCGTGCGGCCGAAGAAGGTTTTCCGCTTCCTGGCGAAGATCGAATTTTCCCGGATGCCCGTGGTCGGGGCACTGATGCACGCCTTCGGCGTCATCTTCGTGGACCGGGGACACCATGACACGGCGGCGGTGGACCGGGCCATTGCGGATATCCGCAGCGGCGACCAGCTCATGATCTTCCCGGAGGGGACCCGCGTCAAGCCGGGCCGGCACGTCCCGGCCAAGTGCGGCGCGATCCAGATGGCGTCGGCCTGCGGCGTGCCCGTGGTGCCCATGTACCTGACCCAGGACAAGCGCCTGTTCCGGCCCCTCTATGCCGTGATCGGCAAGCCCTACTATCCCATCCCGGTCGGGGAGACCCGGAGCCGGGAGGAGATGAAGGCCCTGGCGGCGGAGCTGATGGCGCACATTTATGAGATGGGGGAGGCGGCGTCATGCGGCAAGTGATCTTAGCGAAGACCGCCGGCTTCTGCTTCGGCGTGAACCGGGCGGTGGAGCTGGTGGAGCAGGCGGCCCGGAGCGAACGGCGCGCTGTGACCCTCGGCCCCATCATCCACAACCACCATGTGGTCCGGCATTTTGCGGACCTGGGCGTCCGCCAGGTCGATGCAATTTCGGAGATCGAGGACGGCGAGACCGTCATCATCCGGTCCCACGGCGTGCCGCGTGCAGCCTTCGAGGCCCTGGCGGCCCGGGGCCTCTCGGTCATCGACGCCACCTGTCCCTTCGTAAGCCGCATCCATAAGCTGGTGGCCGAGGCGGAGCAGGAGGGGCGGCAGCCCGTCATCATCGGGCAGAAAAACCACCCCGAGGTCCTGGCCATCGCGGGCTGGTGCGCCCACCCACTGGTCTTTGAGACGGCGGAAGAACTCGAAAATTGGCTCGGCGGGGCACCGGAGCGTCCCTACCTGCCCATCTCCATGGTCTTTCAGACCACCAGTACAAAAGATTCTTATGAAAAATGCTCCGAAATCGCAAAAAAGGTGTGTACAAATTCCAAAATATTTGATACAATATGTGGAGCAACAGAAAAAAGGCAGGAAGAGGCCACCGTATTGTCCAGACGATGTGATGCAATGGTAGTGGTCGGCGATAGGTCGAGTTCCAACACGAACCGGCTTGCAATGATCTGCGGTCAGAACTGCGCAAACGTGTCCCTGGTGGACAACGCCGGGGAATTGAACTTAAGTCTTTATTCTGATGCCAATACCGTTGGGATCACGGCAGGTGCGTCGACACCGGCGTGGATAATAAAGGAGGTCAACAATATTATGAGCGAAGAAGTCAAAGTTGAAGGCGTTGCCGAGGAGTCCTTTGAGGAGCTTCTGGAACAGTCCATCAAAACTTTAAATACAGGAGATAAGGTCGTTGGCATTGTCACTTCCATTTCGGGCAACGAAGTGGGCGTCGATCTGGGCACGAAGCACGCCGGGTACATACCCGCGTCTGAGCTGAGCAGCGACCCGAACGCCAAGGCGGAGGATCTGTTCAAGGTCGGCGACGAGATCGAGGTCGTCGTAGTCCGCGTCAACGACGGAGAGGGTACGGCCCAGCTGTCCAAGAAGCGCCTCGACGCTGTCAAGGTCTGGGACGAGATCGAGAAGGCCAAGGACGAGAAGACCGTCGTGGAAGGCACCATCGCCGAGGAGAACAAGGGCGGCGTCGTTGCCAACGTCAAGGGCATCCGCGTGTTCA
>CALICR010000024.1 GCA_938049125.1 uncultured Clostridia bacterium | reverse complement strand
AGGGCCACCTCGGTCTTGCCGAAGCCCACGTCGCCGCAGAGCAGGCGGTCCATGGGCATAGTCTGCTCCATGTCGTGCTTGATCTCGTCGATGCAGTGGAGCTGGTCGTCGGTCTCGGCGTACTCGAAGTGCTCCTCGAACTCCTGCTGCCAGGGCGAATCCGGCGAGAAGGCATAGCCCGGCAGGCGCTTGCGCGCCGCGTAGAGCTGAATCAGGCCCGCGGCCAGGTCCTGGGCCGCCTTCTTGGCGCGGCTCTTGGCCTTCTGCCAGGCGTCGCCGCCCAGGCGGTTGAGCTTGACCGGCGCGTCCTCGCCGCCGCCGATATACTTACTGATGAGGTCGAGCTGGGTCGCCGGAACGTAGAGCACATCGGTGCCCGAGTAGGCGATCTTGACGTAGTCCTTGGTGACACCGTCCACCTTCATCTGCTCCATGGCCACATAGCGGCCGATGCCGTGGTACTCGTGGACCACCAGATCGCCGGGCGTCAGGTCCGTGAAGCTGCTGAGCTTCTGGCGGTTCGTGGCCTTGCGCTGCCGGGGCAGGCTGCGCTTTTTCTGGGCCGCCGCCGTGAGCTGGCCCTCGGTCAGCACCGCCAGGTGCAGCGCCGGGTACTCCATGCCGCCGGGCAGACTGCCCTCGGCCAGCAGGATCTGCCCCGGCTGGGGCAGCCGCGTCAGCGGGAAGGCCAGCATGCTGTCCACATGGCGCTCCCGCAGCAGGCCCTGCAAGATCTCGCCGCGCCGCCTGCTGCCGCAGAGCACCAGGGTGCGGAAGTCGTTTTTCTGATAGAACGTGAGGTCCGACGCCGCCGTCTCGAGGTTGCCGCCGTAGGAGGGCAGCTGCTTCGCCGTGATGGAGAGCAGCTCCTTGGGCAAGCGGTGCTCCGGATAGCGGGAGGAGAGGAAATTGTCGAGGTAAAGCACCGGGTGGCCCGGGAAGCTCAGGAGGTCCCAGCGCTGCTGGAACTCGCTGAGGCTGCCGTCCGCGAGGCCTGCCTCCAGCAGAGCCTGGAGCGACAGGCGGAGCTCCTCCTCCTGGGCCTTGGCCGTCTTCTGGAGGCTGCCGTGGTCGCAGCAGAGGACCATTGCCCCCGCCGGGAGGTAATCGGCGGCGCAGGCAAAGTCCGGATAGATAAGACCGAGGTAGCGATCCCAGGCCGAGAAGGAGAGGTTGTTTTTCAGCCGCTCCAGATCGGCGGCCATGGTCTTCAGCAGCAGCTCGTTCGGCGTTTTCCGCCGCTTCTGCCGGGCGATGCGGGCCTCCAGATCCCGAATCAGGCCCGCGCGGCCGCCGGGATGCAGACTGGGCAGCGTCTCCGCCACGGGCAGGAGCACCGCCTCCTCGATGTTCTCGGTGCGGCGCTGGGTCGCCGGGTCGAAATAGCCCATGGTGTCCGGCTCGTCGCCGAAGAACTCCACCCGGACCGGGCTCCCCGCCGCCGGGGAGAAGACGTCGAGGATGCCGCCGCGCAGGGCGAACTGGCCCGGCCCCTCCACCATGGCGCAGCGGGCATAGCCCAGGTCCGTCAGCCGATCCGTCAGCGCGTCCACCGGCGCCGGTTCCCCGACGCGCAGCGTCAGCGCCACGCCCAGCAGCAGGTCCTTGGGGATGGTCCGCAGCGTCAGTGCTTGGAGCGAGGCGATCTGGATCCTCGTCTTTCCGGAGGCCAGGGCATAGAGCTGACGCAGCCGCTTCTGCTCCCAGCCGCGGGAGACGGCGTCGGCCTCGTGGAACGTGAGGTCCCGGGCCGGCAGCACGGGCAGCTCCTCGCCGAGGAAGCTTTGCAGGGCCTCCTGGGTGGACCGGGCCGCCATGTCGTCGGCGCAGAGAATCAGCGCAGGCAGCCCCGTATCCCGGCAGAGCGCCGCGATAAAATGGGCGCGGACAATGGGCGACAGCCCCGACAGCGCCGCACAGCCCACGGAGCGGACCGCCGCAAGCAGCGCCTGATATTCCGGTGTTTCCTTGAGTACATTGAGCAGCAGCTCCATAAGTCCCTCCTTCGCGGGCAGCACCCAAAAACGGGCAGGTCAAAAAGCCGGTCCGGAACACATCCGGGCCGGTCGGCGGCAGCGCAGGCGGTTCTCGGGCAAGGTGCGTACCGCATGGCCCGGGGCGCTTGGCGCGCTTCTGCGCCGTCGTTTGATTTTGTACTATTTTATCGCAGTCCTGCCGTTTTTTCAAGCGGGTCCTGGCGCATTCTGCGCCGGAACGGGAAAGCCGCCGGAGGAGCATAGCTTCTCCGGCGGTCCTGCTTTATTCAAGTCGCGCCGTTGTAGCGGTTGGCAGCGTAGGCGGGGCCGTGCTCCAGGAGGTCGGCGGCAGCGGCGGCGGCGTGCTCCAGGGCAGGCTTCAGGTCCTGCTCCTCCGTCTTGGAGAAGGCGGAAAGGACCCAGTCTGCCAGGTCGTACTCGGGGTTCGGCTTGGCGCCGACGCCGATCTTGACCCGTGGGAAATCCTGACTGCCCAGCTGGGCGATGATGCTCTTCAGCCCGTTGTGGCCCCCGGCGGAGCCGCTCTCACGCACGCGGATGCGGCCCACGGCCAGCGAGATGTCATCGGACAGAACGACGATCCGCTCGGGCGGCAGCTTATAGAACGCGCCCGCAAGCTTGACGGCGTCGCCGGAGCTGTTCATATAGGTCTGGGGCTTCATCAGCAGCACCTTGTCCCCGCCGATGCGCACGATGGGCGAGACCAGCGCCCGGAACTTCACCCGGTCCGCCTTGACGCCCAGCGACTCAGCCAGCAGGTCCACGGCGCGGAACCCCACGTTGTGGCGCGTCCGCTCGTAGTCGCGTCCCGGATTGCCGAGGCCGACGATGAGATAGTCGCAGCCCGAGGAGGAAAACAGCATGGCTCAGAACAGGTTGGCGAGGGAGATTTCCTCATAGGTGCGGCGGATGGCCTCGGCGAAGAGGCTGGAGGCGCTGATCTGCTTGATCTTCGGGCAGTCCTTCGCCGCATCGGTCAGCGGCATGGTGTCCAGCAGGACCAGCTCTTCAATGGCGCTGCCGGCAATACGCTCCACCGCAGGACCGGAGAGCAGGCCGTGGGACGCGCAGGCAAAGACCCGCTTCGCGCCGCCGATCTCCTTGATGGCGTTGGCCGCGTTGCAGAGGGAGCCGGCCGTGTCGACCATGTCGTCGAAGAGGATGCAGTCCTTGCCCGCCACGTCGCCGATGACGTTCATGACCTCGCACTGGTTGGCCTTCTGGCGGCGCTTATCGACGATGGCCAGGCCCATATGCAGCTTCTGGGCGAAGAGGCGCGCCCGGGAGACGGAGCCGACGTCGGGAGAGACGACGACCATGTCCTCATGAATCTCGGCCGGGAACTTGTCATAGTAGTACTTGACGAAGAGAGGATTGCCGCGGAGGTTGTCGAGGGGGATGTCGAAGAAGCCCTGGATCTGGTCGGCATGGAGGTCCATGGTGAGGACGCGGTCCGCACCGGCCGCGGTGATCATGTTGGCCACCAGCTTCGCGGAGATCGGGTCACGGCTCTTGGCCTTGCGGTCCTGACGGGCATAGCCGAAATAGGGAATGACGGCGGTGATGCGGCCGGCGGAGGCGCGGCGGCAGGCGTCGATCATAATGAGCAGCTCCATCAGGTTGTTATTGACGGGTTTGCAGGTGGACTGGATGATGAACACGTCGGCGCCGCGGACCGTCTCATTGATGGAAACGGAGACCTCACCGTCTGCAAACGTCTTGACGTCGCTGCCGCCCAGCTTGAGATAAAGCTGTTCGCAGACCTTATCGGCGAACTCAGGGCACGCATTTGCGGCGAATACCTTGACTTCCTTACCATGTGCGATCATTTTGTGTACCTCTCTTACGTTATTTTTCTTTGATTTTGTGTCTGGTTGCCCAGTCTTTCTTATTGTACTGCCGGGCGCGGGCGATGCCGAGCGCCTGGTCCGGGACGTCATCCGTGATGGTGGATCCGGCGGCGATGTAGGAGCCGCGGCCCACGGTCACCGGCGCAATGAGGTTCGTGTTGCAGCCGATGAAGGAATCATCCGCGATGGTGGTGCGGTGCTTTTTCGCCCGGTCGTAGTTGACCGTAACGGTGCCGCAGCCGAAGTTGACCCGTTCGCCCACGTCGCTGTCGCCGATGTAGGTGAGGTGGGAAACCTTGGTGCCGTTCCCGATCACCGAGTTCTTGACCTCCACGAAGTCGCCGAGCTTGATGTGGTCGCCGATGCAGCAGCCGGGCCGCACATAGGCGAAGGGACCGACGGCGGTGTCGCTGCCCACGGCGGAGTCGTAGATCTGCGAGGCGTTGACCGTGGTGCGGTCGCCGACCGACGCATTTTCCAGCAGGCTGTTCGGGCCGATCTTACAATCTCTGCCGATCACGGTCGTGCCGCGCAGGATGGTCCCGGGCAGCAGCTCCGTGCCCGCGCCCACCTCCACCGAGGGGGCCACATAGCAGTTCTCCGGGTCCCAGACCAGGACGCCCGCCGCCGTCAGGCGGCGCAGGCTCGCGCGCCGGAGCACCGGCTGCCAGTCCGCCAGGTCCATGGGATCCGTGACCGCGTACATTCCTTCGTTCCCGGCGCAGGGCGCGCCGCGGTGGGCCAGGAAGTCCATCAGGGAGAATTTCTCGTCCAGCACGGACATGAAGGCATCCCGCGGCACAAGGCAGGCGGGGGCCGCGCCGGATGTCTGCGTAGGCCGGAGGCCCGGCTCCGCGAGGATCATCGGACCGGTGATGACCAGCGTCTCGGCCTCCTCGTCCCCGGCGGTGGAGAGGAACACATGGAGCAAGTCGGCCACATTCTGGTCCGAGGCGCAGCTCAGCTCCGCGGAGGCCGGGAAGCAGGCCTTGGCCTCCTCCAGAAATTCGCTGCGGCAGACCAGAAAGAACCGGTCCACGCCGCGCGCCCGAAGCGCATCGGCCAGCCATGCGAGCAGCGGCGAGCCCAGCACGGGCAGCAGCATCGTCGGGCGCGGCAGGCCGGTCCGGGCCATATCATTCGGAAGAAAGACGACGGCGGAATGCGTATCCATCCATCAACACGTCCTTTCTTATTGATTCCAATTTCAAAGAGACGGTATCCTCAGTATACCAGAGACGCCGCCGTTTGTACAGGCGCTTCCGGCAGAATCCGCAGGAAAAGTCCCGAAGACGGCAAAAACACCGAAGATAAGAAAAAGGCAAGTCCGATATGGACTTGCCTTTTGCATACACTTAGTCTGCAATATAGGGCAGCAGAGCCACGTGACGGGCGCGCTTGATGGCGACGGTCAGCTGGCGCTGATGCTTGGCACAGGTGCCGGTGGTACGGCGGGGCAGAATCTTGCCGCGCTCGGAAAGGTAACGGCGAAGCTTGGCCGTATCCTTGAAATCGATGTGCTCGACTTTGTCAACGCAGAAGCTGCAAACCTTTTTGCGCTTGCGCGGACGGGCCTTATCGTTAGGCATGATAATCCTCCTTTACAAAATAAGCTCGCGGAAAAAATCAGAAGGGAAGCTCGCTGTCGTCATCCTCCAGCATGGCGAAGTCCGAAGCAGGGGCTGCGCCGGAGAAGGACGCCGGGGCGGCAGGCGCATAGCTCTGGTTGAAGCCATTTTGCTGGCCAGCCGGAGCGGCGCCGTCGCGCTTGGAGTCGCCGAAATAGACATTGTCGGCCACGACCTCCGCGCTTACGCGCTTGTTTCCCTCTTTGTCCGACCATTTTCTCATCTGAAGGCGGCCGGACACCACTGCCATGCGGCCCTTTGCGAAGTACTTGGAGACGAACTCCGCGGTGCTCCGCCAGGCGACGATGTCAATGAAGTCGGTTTCCTTCTCGCCGCCGTCGCGGGAACCGAAGTCCCGGTCCACGGCCAAGGTGAAGGAAGCCACTGCGATCCCGCTGCCGGTGCGGCGAAGCTCCGGGTCCCGGGTGAGACGGCCCATGAGAACGATATGGTTCAGCATGTGATCGCCTCCTTACTCTTCTTCGGCAACGATGATGGAACGCAGGACGCCCTCGGTGATCTTGAAGACACGGTCCAGCTCCGCGGGGAACTCGGGCTTGGTCTCCATGTTCATCAGGACATAGTAGCCTTCGGGCATATCGTTGATGGGGTAGGCAAGACGGCGCTTGCCCCACTCGTCGATACCGCTCAGGGTACCGTGCTCCTCAACCAATGCCTTGAACTTTTCCACGATAGCCTTGGTCTCCTCTTCGCCCAGGGTGGCGTCGATGATGTAAAGGACCTCGTACTTGGCAGAATTCTTAGCCATTTGTTTGTGCACCTCCTTATGGTCTGATGGGCGGCAGTCCCGCTGCCGCCAAGGATCTGCCCGCTTCCGCAGGCTTTTTTATTTTACCGTAGATTCCCCGGTTTGTCAAGAACTTATATTTATGAAAAATCCGGCTTCCGCCCGAAAAATCCGGAAAATTCTGAATGATCCCTATTACATCGCCAGAAGCTCCGCCAGGGCGGCGGCAAAATCCGGCACGGCGGCCAGGGCCTCCTCCAGCGTATCCCCGGCAGCCCCGAACTCCGCCAGCAGGGAGAGCGGCGTCAGATTCTGGTTGTAGCGCTGGGCGCAGAGGGAGATGCCGCGGCTCAGCCCCGGCGCACGACGGCGCAGCAGTGTCTCCAGCTTCAGGGCGAAGGAGAGGTTCCCCTGCCAGTTCGGGTGCGTCAGCCCCCGCTCATCCGTACCAACCACCAGCATAATCCGGGCGCGGCCGTCCGCCGCCGTGCCGCCCAGGGTCCCGTCCGCCGCCTCGAAGGCGTCCCGGTGGACGTCCAGCACCATGCGGATGGACGGGTATTCCGCGAGATAGGCGGAAATGGTCTCCGCCGTCCGGTCGTAGGACCCGGAATAGGACGGGTAGTCCTGGACCGTCGTGTCGTGGAGGACGCCGATCCCCTGGGCCTCCAGCAGCGCCGCCAGCTCGGACCCCAGTCGGACCACCGAGTAGTCCGGGTCCAGGGTACGGCAGGGCTCCGTCTCCTCGTAGTCCCAGCCCGGAGCCTTCGTGTAGGCCTCCGTGGTGTGGGTGTGAACGATGAGGACCTGCGGCCCGTCCAGCCGCGCCGTCTCCGGCGGCGGGGCCAGCAGCAGCGCCTCTTTATCATAGTCCAGCGTGCAGTTCCCGCCGATAACGATGCCCGCCGCGTCCCCCGCCGTGAAGGACGGCACTTCCCCGCCCTCCCGGGCCGCCTTCTCCGGGGTCTCCACCGGAATCTCCTCCGGCGTATCCTCCTCCGGCACGTCCCGGAATCGCAGCGCCGGGAGCTGCCGCGCCGGACGGTCCGCCGCAGCCCCAGCCGGGAAGGACCGGAGGTCCGCCCCCGCCGGGCGCACCGTGCCCCCGCCGGTCCAAAGCGCCGCGGCCCCGCGCAGCAGGATCGCCGCCGCCAGCAGCACGGCGCAGCGCCGCCGTACGCCTCTCATTTCCGCTCTCGTCGTCATAAACATCGCCCCGGGACAGCCTATGCCGTCCCGGGGCGTCTGAGACCCGTTATTTTTCCCGCAGCCGCCGGAAAAACTGCCGCAGCGCCGCAGCGCACTCGTTCTCCAGCAGGCCGCGCTCCTGCCGCGGGTGGTGGTTGAAGGCCATGGCGAAGAGGTCCGTCACGGAGCCGCAGGCCCCGGCCTTGGGATCCGACGCGCCGTAGACCACACGGGGGATGCGCGCGTTCAGAATGGCCCCGGCGCACATGGGGCACGGCTCCAGCGTCACATAGATCGTACACTGCCAGAGCCGCCAGCCGCCCAGGGTGCGGCAGGCCTCGTCAATGGCCTCCAGCTCCGCATGGGCCAGGGCGTTTTTCGCCCGCTCCCGGCGGTTCCGCCCTCGGCCGACAATCCGCCCGTCCAGCGTGATGACGCAGCCCACCGGGACCTCGCCCTCGGCGGCAGCCTCCGCCGCCAGGCGCAGCGCCTCCTCCATAAACTCTCGGTCCTCCACGCAGTCCCCCCCTATTCTGTCACATATCATATCGTATATTACCCTCTCCCGGGGAAAAGGTCAACTCCACACTTGCCGAGCGGGGCGCAAACTGGTATAATACATGATATAATAAGGTATTATAAGTTCATTTGTATCGTAAAAAGGAGGCATGAATGCGTAATCTTCTCAAGCTGCTGTTCCAGCGCGTCGGGATCGTCTCCCTCAGCCTTCTGCTCCAGATTGGGGTGATGATGCTGCTGGCCTTCCGATTTTCAGAGTATCTCCCCTGGTACCAGGCTACGGCCGGCATCATTGCTCTGCTGCTGACGCTGGTCATCGTTTCCAAGCCCGGCGACCCGGCCTATAAAATCGCATGGATCATCCCGATCCTGGCAGTGCCCGTCTTCGGCGTGACGCTCTATCTGATGTTTGGTGGGCACCATCTGGGCCGCCGTCTGCGCAAGAGCCTTCGCTTGGCGGACCGGACCATGCTGGAAAATCTCCGGCAGGACCGCACCATCCTGGACCGGCTGGAGTTAGAAAATGCCTCTGCCGCAGCCCAGGCGCACTACCTGACCAGCAAGGCCCTCTGTCCCATCTACGTCCGGACGAAAAGCGAATATTTCCCCCTGGGCGAGCTGTGCTATCGGCGCATGATGGAGGATATTCAGCAGGCAGAGCAGTATATCTACCTCGAATACTTCATCATCCAGCGTGGAAAAATGTGGGACGCCATGTTGGACCTGCTCCATGAGAAGGCCCAGGCCGGGGTGGACGTCCGCGTCGTCTACGACGACTTCGGCTGCATCACCAAGCTGCCCTCGGGCTACTACAAGCAGCTGGAACGTCTGGGCATCCGCAGCCGCCCCTTCAACCCCTTCGTGCCCGTCGTCTCGCCGCTGCTCAACAATCGGGACCACCGCAAGCTCCTCATCGTGGACGGCCGGGTCGGCTACACCGGCGGCATCAACCTCGCCGATGAGTACATCAATGAGACCCATCCCTTCGGCCACTGGAAGGACTGTGGCCTCCGTCTGGAGGGTGACGCCGTCTTCAGCATGACCATCATGTTCCGCGCCATGTGGAACCTCATCCGCAAGGACGCGGAGCCGGTGCCCCTGCCCCCGGCCACGGAGTTGGGCGCGGGCTGCGGCTATGTCCAGCCCTTCACGGACTGCCCGCTGGATAGTGAGAACGTCAGCGAGACTGTGTTCTTCAACATGATCTCCCGGGCGCGGAAGAGCGTCTACATCATGACGCCCTACCTGATCCTGGACACCACCATGCGGGCCGTGCTCTGCGCGGCGGCCAAGTCCGGCATCGACGTGCGCATCATCACGCCGGGCATCCCGGACAAGAAGTACGTCTTCGCCGTCACCCGCGCCAACTACGATGAGCTGCTGGAGGCGGGCGTCCGCATCTATGAGTACACGCCGGGCTTCATCCACTCCAAGGTCGTCTGCGTGGACCTGGAGAGCGCCGTGGTCGGAACCGTCAACATGGACTTCCGCAGCCTTTACCTCCACTACGAGGACGGCGTCTACCTCTACAACGCCGACGCCATCGCCCAGGTGGCGGAGGACTTCACCGACACGCTGCCCCTCTGCCGGGAGGTCCGGCTCCAGGAGCACCGCGAGCGCGGCCTCCTGACGCGGATCGTGGAGATGCTCCTCCGGGTCTTCTCCCCGCTGATGTAACAAAAAAAGCCGGAAGCTCTCGCTTCCGGCTTGATTTTTTGCGGTCAGCCCGCGAAGAGCAGCCCCATGAGCACCGGGATGGTGACCACGGAGAGCAGTGTCGTGATGAACGTCGCCGAGGAGGCCAGGCGCTGGTCCCGGTCGTACTGGGCCGAGAGCATGGTGAAGTTGGAGGCGATGGGCATGGCCATGACCGCCACCACGACGCCCAGCACCACCGGGTCCGTCAGGACCGGGCGCAGCAGAAGATAGGCCGCCGCCGGGATGGCCATGAGCTTGAGCGCCGCCACGACGTAGAGCCGCCAGTTCGAGAACACGTCCCGGATCGGGATGTCCGACAGAGCGCAGCCGATGATCATCATGGCGCAGGGCGTCGTCACGCCGCGCACCATGTCCAGCGTCTCCTCCAGGACCAGCGGTGCGCGGATGCCGCAGAGGTAGCAGACAACGCCGAGCAGGGAGCTGACGATCATGGGCGTCAGCAGCTCCTTGAAGTGGAACTCCCCGGCCCCGCCGCGGATCAGGTAAAGGCCGTAGGTGTAGAGCACCACGTAGAAAATCATGATGAAGATGGAGACCTCGAAGACCGCCGCCGCGCCGTAGATGGCGGAGATGACCGGGATGCCCATGAAGCCGATGTTCGAGAAGATCATCATGAACTTGTACTGCCCCCGCTGCTCCTTCGGCACCCGCAGCAGCGGCGGCACCGCCTGGGCTGCCAGGATCAGCCCGCCGTAGAGCGCCGCGGCGATACCCATGAGCTTCAGCACCTCGCCGTTCGTCATATGGTGCTCCGTGCAGAGAGCAGAATAGAGGACGTTGCAGGGATTCGTGATGCAGTTGACGACCTTCGACAGGGACTTGTTCCCCTGGATGCTCATGATCCGGGTCTTGCCGCCGAGGTAGCCCAGCGCCATCATCAGGAACAGGACCACCATCTGGCGGATTACGGATGCGGTGTCGATCTCCATTGCCTCTCTTCTTTCTCAGCCGCCGCAGACGGGGCAGGCCGTATAGCCGTTGTTCTGGGCCAGCTTGCGGCTGTAGGCCCAGAAATTGGACTTCAGGAAGTTTCCGCAGTCATAGCGGTGATAGAGGCCCGTGCCGTCATTGTTCACGAACACCACGTAGCTGTCCATGAAGTCGGCCTTGGCCTTGGCGGAGGTGTACTTCCCCTGGACGGATTCCAGCTCCGCCTGGAGGGCAGCGGCGGCCTCCGTCTTCTCCTGGAGGCTGACCTCCAGCGTCTGCTTCTCCGCCGTCAGGGTGTCCTTTTCCCCGGCGAGCGTCTCGTTGTCCGTCGCCAGCGTCGTGTTTTCTTCCTCCAGCTCGTCGATGCGCTTCTGCGCCGCGGCGGCGTCGTACTCGCTCTGGGACGCGGCGCTCTCCCAGTCCACTATCTCCTTCCGGAGGTCCTGGATGGTCTCGTCCTTCTCCTGCATGGCGGCCTTCGCCGTCTCCAGCTCCGCCAGCGCCGTATCGTAGTTGCTCTGCAAATCCGAAAGCTCACTCTCCCGCAGCGTCAGGTTGGCCTCCTTGACGCGGTAGCTGGCCTTCTGCAAATTCAGTGTGTGATAGGAATAGACCGTAAAGGCGCAGGACAGCACCAGCAGCAGGCACACGAGCACGAAGGGCAGCACCAGGCGGCTGCGGCGGCGCGGGGGCTTTTGGGGCTCCGGCTTCGGCTCCGCCGGGCGCTCCGACCGGTGCTCCTGGACCCGGACCGGCACCTCCTCCTGGGGCTGCTTCGGCTCCAGGGGCGCCTTGGCACAGTCCGCACAGAACAGCTCCCCATCCGGGATCTCCCTCCCGCATCTGAGACAATACATCGGCTCGTCCTCCTTCCGACGGTTTTCCTTCCTATTCTACAGGAAAACCGCGCGTTTGTAAAGGAAGCCGCAGCCCCTCCGCCGGGACTTTTTTGCCGGACAATCCCCTCCCCCCTTGACGCGCCGCCCCGGCTGCGCTATGCTGGAGATATCCAGTTAAGAAAAGAGTACCGATTCATGAAGCATCTGATCTTTGTATGTCACGGCAGCATCTGCCGCAGTCCGATGGCGGAGATGATCTTCCGCGCGCTTGCCCGGCAGGCCGGGCGGGAGGGGGAATTCGACATTTCCTCTTTGGCCGCCAGCCGAGAGGAGGAGGGGAACGGCCTCTATCCGCCCGCGCAGGCCAAGCTTCGGGAGAAGGGCGTGCCCATCACGCCCCACACGGCCCGGCAGATCACCCGGGCCGACTATGACCGGGCCGACCTCATCCTCGCCATGGATAGCCGGAATCTCCGCAGTCTCCGGCGCATTCTCGGCGGCGACCCGGACGGCAAGATTCACCTGCTGACCGGCTATACCGGCGGCGGGGAGATCGACGATCCCTGGTACACCGGCGATTTCGAGACGGCCTACCGCGCCATTGCCGCCGGCTGCACCGCGCTGCTGGCCCAGCTGTCCAAACAAACCGACCTGTGAGGCCCCCGCTATGAACACGCTGCTCCATATCTGCTGCGCGCCCTGCTCCAATATGTGCATCGAGACGCTGCGCGGCGACCACATCGACGTCACGGGGTACTGGTACAACCCCAACATCCATCCCTTCACCGAATACCGCAGCCGCCGGAACACGCTCCGGGACTACGCCTCCTCCATTGAGCTGCCGCTGGTGGAGCAGAACGACTACGGCCTCCGGCCCTTCGTCCGCGCCGTCTGCGAGGACATCCCGGGCCGCTGCGTCAAGTGCTATGAGATGCGCTTCCGCCAGACGGCGCACTATGCGGCGGAGCAGGGCTTCGACTCCTTCACGTCCTCCCTGTTCATCAGTCCCTACCAGAAGCACGACCTCATGCGCGAGGTGGCCGAGCAGGCCGCCGCCGAGTTCGGCGTCCGCTTCCTCTACCGCGACTTCCGCCCCTACTTCCGGGAGGGCCAGGAGCACGCCCGGGCACTGGGCTTCTATATGCAGAAATACTGCGGGTGCATCTTCTCCGAGGAGGAGCGCTACCTGAAGGCCAGCAAAATTCTTCCCTGAGGAGGCCGCCATGGATACTTCCGCCCTGGGCGCCTGGCGCCCGCTGCTTCAGGCAGAATTTGACCGGCCCTACTGGGCCGCGCTCTGCGCCGCCGTGGACGAGGCGGACCGGACCGCCGAGGTCTATCCGCCCCCGGCGGAGCGCTTTGCCGCCTTCGCCCTGACGCCGCCGGGCCGCGTCCGGGTCATCCTGCTGGGCCAGGACCCCTATCACGAGCCGGGCCAGGCCCACGGCCTCGCCTTCTCCGTGCGGGAGAGCACAAAGCTGCCGCCCTCCCTTGTGAACATCTACAAGGAACGGGAATCCGATTTGGGTATTCCGCCCAGCACCTCCGGCGACCTCCGCCGCTGGGCGGAGCAGGGCGTGCTGCTGCTCAACACGGTGCTGACCGTGGAGCGCGGCAAAGCCAACAGCCACAGCCGCTTCGGCTGGCAGACCTTTACGGACGCGGTGCTCCGGGCAGCATCGGCGCTGCCCCAGCCCATCGCCGCCGTCCTCTGGGGTGCCCAGGCCCAGAAAAAAGCGCCGCTGCTCCAAAGCACCGCGCCGCGGCTCGTGCTCGCGGGGCCGCACCCCAGTCCCCTCTCCGCCTACCGCGGCTTCTTCGGCAGCCGCCCCTTCTCGCAGATCAACGCCTTCCTCACCGCCCACGGCGAAGCGCCCATCGCGTGGTGACGGCACAAAAAGCAGACACGCAGCTTTCGTGCGTGTCTGCTTTTTTCTCTGTGCGCCGGGCTTATTCCGCTTCCGGCTCCGGGGCCGCCTCCGGCGGGATACCGGGCTTGGGCGGGACGTCGGCCTCGGCGGGGCGCTCCAGGACCACGGCCTCGCAGCGGTGGATGGGCGTGCCCAACTCGTAGAACTTCTCCTCGTAGCCCGTCATGATGCCCTGGGGGCCGTTTGCGTGGAGGTCGTCCGTCACATGGTCCAGCCGGTAGCCGCTGGCGGCAAACTCCTCCAGGGAGAAGGCGAAGAGCTTCTCGTTGTCCGTCTTGAAGTCGATCTGCCCGCCGTCCCGGAGGATCCAGGCGTAGCGGCGCAGGAAGGTGTGGTAGGTCAGGCGGCGCTTGGCGTTCTTCTTGCGCGGCCAGGGGTCGCAGAAGTTGAGATAGATCCGGTCCACCTCGCCGTAGCCGAAGATGTCGCAGAGGTTCTCCGCGTCCTCGGAGAGGAAAAGCACATTGCGCACGCCCTCCCGGAGCGCCAGCTCCATGGCCACCACCAGGGCGTCCGGTACCTTCTCGATGGCCACCAGCAGGATGTCAGGCCGGGCCTTGGCCAGCTCCACGGTGAACTTGCCCTTGCCGCAGCCCACCTCGACGTGCAGCTCCTTCGCCTCGGGCATCCGTTCCCGCCAACGGCCCTGCATGGCCTGGGGGTCCCGGACCCAGACGGCCTCGCAGCGCTCCATTCTCGGGTGGAGATTCGGCTTTTTTCTCATTCTCATGTCGGTTCCCTCGTTTCGCAATTTCCCCTATTATAGCAGACGGCGGCCCCGCCGTAAAGCGGGAATCTCCTCCTTGACAACGGCGGCTCCATCGAAAATAATAGGGGAAAAGGAGGCGGCTTTCATGCAGATCACTTTTCTCGGCCACTGTGGCTTCGCCGTGGACACCGGCGCGCACATCCTGCTCTTCGACTACGCGCCGCGGCGCTGCGCCGCCCGGGCGGAGGCGCTGCTGCCCGGCCTGCTCCGGGGGCGCGCACCGCTGGTTTTCGTCTCCCACGCCCACCGGGACCACTACTGCGAGGAGATCTGGAATCTTCCGGAGACCCGGTATTTTCTCGGCAGCGGCGTTCCGACCAGAAAGGACGCCCGGGTCTTCTCCGGCGGCGAGACGTTCTCGGACGGGACGCTGACGCTGGAGACCTTCCCTTCCACGGATGAGGGCGTCGCCTTTCTCGTCCGCATCGACGGGCACAGCATCTACCACGCCGGGGACCTCGGCTGGTGGTACTGGCCCGGGGAGCCGGACCCCTGGAATCCGGACATGGAGCGCGCCTTTCTCGCCCAGGCGAAGCGCATCGCCGCGCAGCCCATCAACCTCGCCTTCCTCCACGCGGACCCGCGCCAGCGCGAGGGCTGGCTCCTGGGCCTCGACTGGCTGATGCGCCATGGGGACATCCGTCACGCGGTCCCCATGCACTTCTGGAACCTGCGCTCCATCCCGGCCAAGGTGGCTGAGGCGGACTGCACCGCGCCCTACCGGGACCGGCTCGTTACGGCGCTCTGCACCTGCGGCGACGCGGTCACGCTGGAGTGAGCGCAAAACCGGCGGAACTTTCCCGCTTTGCCCCAAAGCGCCTTGCCGCCGGACCGCCGCACCCCTATAATGAAGAAAAAAAGCGAGGGAGGAACCGCCATGGACGAAGCGTTTCTGCGCATCATCGACGAAAAAAGCAGTCTGCTCGACGGGCTGGCCGACTACATCTGGGACCACCCGGAGACCGCCTTCACGGAGTACGCCTCCGCCGCCCGGTACTGCGAGGTGCTCCGGGCCGAGGGCTTCACCGTAACAGAGAACCTTGCAGGCATTGCAACCGCCTTCTCCGGCTCCTACGGCAGCGGCAAGCCCGTCATCGGCCTGCTGGGCGAATTCGACGCCCTCAGCGGCCTCGGACAGGTCTCCGGTGCGCTGGAGCCGCAGCCCGACGGCAAGCCCTGCGGCCACGGCTGCGGTCACAATCTGCTGGGCGTCGCCGCCCTCGGCGCGGCCATCGCCGTCAAGGAGTTCCTGCGCACCAGCGGCACCCCCGGCACCGTCATCTTCTTCGGCTGCCCCGGCGAGGAGGGCGGCTCAGGCAAGAGCTTCATGGCCCGGGACGGCGTCTTCGACCAGCTGGACGCGGCCCTCACCTGGCACCCCGAGGACCACACCGGCGTCCGGACGCTCCGGACCCTGGCCAACTGCCAGGTCCGCTTCTGCTTCGACGGCGTCGCCTCCCACGCGGCGGAGGCCCCCTGCGCAGGCCGCAGCGCCCTGGACGCGGCGGAGCTCATGAACATCGGCGTCCAGTTCCTGCGGGAGCATATGCCCGACTCTGCCCGCATTCACTACGCCCTGACGGACAGCGGCGGCTTCTCCCCCAACGTGGTCCAGCCCCATGCCGAGGAGATCTACCTCATCCGCGGCGAGGACAACCACACGGTGCAGGAGCTCTACAGCCGGATCTGCGACATCGCCGCGGGCGCGGCGCTGATGACCGGCACGAAGGAACACCATATCTTCCTCAAGGCCTGCTCCAACACGGTGCCGAACACGGCGCTCCAGCGGCTGCTCCAGGAAAAGCTGGACCGCTTCGCGCCGCCGGAGCCGACGGAGGAGGACCTGCGCTACGCCCGGGCGCTGACGAAGGGCTCTCTCGTGGGCGTCCCCGATGCGGACCCCGAGGAGCCGATCTTCCGGGGCGTCAACCCCTACCACGAGGAGGAGCCGCTGCGGTGCAGCTCCACGGACGTGGGCGACGTGAGCTGGGTCTGCCCCACGGCACAGATCCACGTCGCCACAGTGGTCAAGGGCACGCCGGGCCACTCCTGGCAGATGGTCGCCCAGGGCAAGCTGCCCCTGGCCCACCGCCGGATGCGCTACACGTCGAAAATTTTAGGTGCAGCGGCGGCGGAGCTGTTCGTCCGCCCCGACCTTCTGGAGGCCGCCTGGGCCGAGCTGCGGCGGCGCACCGGCCCCGCGGGCTATCAGCCCCCGATCCCGCCGGACCTCCGTCCCACAGCCATGCAGCAGCCCCGCTGACCCGTGGCCCGCAAAGGGCTGCCGCGCGGTAAAACATACGGAAAATCGCCCGCCGGGAGGTCCCGGCGGGCGATCCGCTTTGCCTGGTGTTCCGCTTGGGTCAGCAGCCCTTCTTATCCGCGATGAGGGGCTTGAGCTTCTGGTACAGCTCACCGCCCCGGGCATTGCCGAACTTCCGGACCAACGCGTTGTTAAGGCCCTGCTTCGTCTTGTACTTCTCAATGAAGCCCTCCACGAGCTCCGCCTCCGCAGGCTCCGGCAGGATGCCCGCCAGTGCGCCGGGGGCAAGCTTCTTCGCCGCAGGCGCTTCCGCCTGCTCCGCCTTTGCCTCGGGCTTCTTCTCCGCCTTCGGGGCCTGCTTGGCCGCGGGCTTCTTGGCCGCGGGCCTGGAAGCCTTGGGTGCGGACTGCTCCGCCGCCTTTTGGGCAGGCTCCGCTGCGGGCTGCTCCGGTGCCTTGGGGGCCGCGGGCTTTTCCGCAGGTGCTTCGGCCTTGACTGCTGGTTCGGCGAGCTTCGGGGCGGGCGCGGCGGGCTGCTCCGGCTTCGGCGCGGCGGCCGCGGCCTTGGGGGCACTCTGCCCCGGCTTCGGCGCAGGCTTGACCGTCGAGGCGCCGGGCGCGGAGCGCTTCCGGCTGCGGGACGTGAGGGCACGCTTGTCCGGCTCAGCCTCCTTGGCCGGCTCCAGCTGCTTCTGCACCGGCTCCGCCGCAGGGGCGGCAGGGATCACGGGCGCGGGAGCCGCGGGCTGCTCCGCCGGGAGGACCGAGGCCGCGGGCCGCTTCGGCTCTTCCGCCTTCGGCTCTTCCGCCGGGACGGGCTGGACCGCCGGGGCCTGCTGCGGCTTCCCGGTCTCCTTCGCCTGCTGCACCGGCTGGGCCGTGGCGGCCAGGACCGGGGGCGCCGGTTCCGTTCTGGCGGGCTCGAGCCGCGTCTGCTCCGCACGGGGCTGCTCCGGACGGGCCACGGAGATCTCCGGGATCAGCCGGACCTGGGCCTTCTGCTTGTTCCAGAAGTTGGCCACGTGCTTATAGCCGCGGTCATTGCTGACGATGTTGTACTGCTGTTCCCGATCCAGGGCGATCAGGTACCCCAGGTAGGTCCCAAGCTGGAAATCCAGCGCATTGCTGCCGCCGACGTCCACCTTGCGGATATCGATGGTCGCCTTGGACTCGTTGAGCCGCCGGTGCAGGCCGAAGGTCATGCGGTCCGCATTCTCGCTGTAGAAAATGATGACCGTGTCCTCGGCGGACAGCCGGGAGATGCCGTTGAGCCCGTCGGTGTTGACGTTTTCGTAGTCGATCAAATAAACTGCCAAATCCACATTCCTTTCTCAGTGGCCTTTGTGCCAGCCTCCGCCGGGGAGCGGAGGCGCGTGTCCGTCCGGGCCTGCGCGTCCGGCCTGCCTGATCCGGGCCGGACCGCCGGAGCGGACGGGCCGGAGCCCCGTGCTCCGGCAGGACCAGTATACCACAGTTTCGGCGCGCCGTCCAGCATTTGCCCGGCAGCGGGGCCGGTTTTTCCCGAAAAAAGCGCCGTTCCTCTTGTAAAACCGGCCCCCGGATGCTATACTGGACCCCAATAGCTGGGCAAACCGGCCCTTTGCGCAATGCGCCGCCCCTTCGCGGCCCCATTGCGACTAAGGAAGAGAGAAGGGATTCCCGATGGGAAAGGTAAGAAGTATTCTGCAAAAAAAGGACATCGTGTTCTCGGGCAAGCGCTACGGCATTGACGCCCTCGGCGCCATGGCCCAGGGCCTGTTCTGCACGCTGCTGGTGGGCACGATCCTCGACACCCTCGGCACTCAGCTCGGCATTTCGTTCCTGACGAAGGCCCTGTTCACCGTAGGCGACACGGGCTACACTGTGGGAAAGTTCGCCTCCGCCATGGTCGGCCCCGGTATGGCCGTGGCCATCGGCTACGCCCTGCACGCGCCCATGCTCGTGCTGTTCTCGCTGATCCCCGTGGGCTACGCCACGAACCTCATGGGCGGCGCAGGCGGCCCCCTCGCCGTCTATTTCGTCGTCATCGTGGCCTCGGAGTGCGGCAAGCTCGTCTCCAAGGAGACGCGCATCGACCTGCTTGTCACGCCCATCGTGACCATTCTCGTGGGCGTCGGCTTCGCCAGCCTCGTGGCGGCCCCCATCGGCGCGGCGGCCAGCTCCGTCGGCAAGGCCATCATGTGGGCCACGGAGCAGGAGCCGTTCCTCATGGGTATGCTCGTCTCCGTCATCATCGGCGTGGCACTGACGCTGCCCATCAGCTCTGCGGCCATCTGCGCCGCCCTGTCGCTCCAGGGCCTCGCCGGCGGTGCAGCCGTGGCGGGCTGCTGCGCCCAGATGATCGGCTTTGCCGTCATGAGCTTCCGCGAGAACCGCTGGGGCGGTCTCGTTGCCCAGGGCATCGGCACCAGCATGCTCCAGATGGGCAACATCGTCCGCAACCCGCGCATCTGGATCCCGCCCACGCTGGCCTCCGCCATCACCGGCCCG
>CALICR010000023.1 GCA_938049125.1 uncultured Clostridia bacterium | reverse complement strand
GTCGATGGCCACGGCGTTGACCAGCGTGTGGGCCACGTCCACCAGGCGGCCGCCGTGGAGATAGGCGATGCCCGCCGCCGCGCCGCACCCGGCGCTGACGGCCCCGCAGTAGGCGGAGAGGGTGCCGATGCCGGTCTTGAGGTGGATGGAGCAGAGGTTGGAGACGGCCAGTGCGCGGTAGAGCGCCGCCCGGTCCACGCCCAGCTCCTGGGCGTAGACAATGACGGGCACGGACGCCGTCAGGCCCTGATTGCCGCTGCCCGAGTTGATGATGACCGGCAGTTCACAGCCGTTCATCCGCGCGTCGGAGCCTGCGGCGGCCATGTAGCGCGCCCGGTTATGGACGGATTCGCCGTAGGCGTCCCGGAGGATCTTGCCGATGTTCGCGCCGTAGTCGTGCCGCATGCCCTCCTCGGCGATGGCCCAGTTGCAGGCGATCTGGCGGTCCAGGATCTCCTGCACGTCCTCCGGCTCCAGAATGTCCGCGAATTCTACGATGCGCTCTGCGGTCAGCAGGCTCCGGTCCGTCTTGTGGCCGCCCCGGGACTCCTCGCAGGGCCGGTCGATGAAGCGCTCACCGTTGACCTCCAGGGTCACGAGGTTCGTATGGTCCCCGACAATGCGGGCCATGGCCTGGGCCTCGCCCCGGCGGAGGGTGATGCGGATATCAAAGATGTTGGGCGTGTCCAGGTGCAGCACGTGGAACTTCGCCGTCTTCAGGAAGGCGGCGATGAGCTCGGTCTCCTCCTCGGTGACACTGCTGAGGACCTCCAGGCGCTGCTCCGCCCGGCCTGCCGCGATGCCCGCGGCGGCGGCAGCCTCCAGGCCGCGCATACCGCCGGTGTGGGGCACGACGACGCTCTTGACGTTCTTGATGATGTTGCCGCTGACGGCAATCTCCACCTCGTCCGGCAGGCAGCCCAGCTTCTCCCGGGCCGCTGCCGCCGCGTAGGCGATGGCGATGGGCTCGGTACAGCCCATGGCAGGGACCAGCTCCTCCCGGAGAATCTCCACAAAGGCGCGGTAAATTTCGTCATTTCTCTTCATGATCTTGCTTCCTCGGTCTCTCTATTTCCAAAAGGAAACGCGGTTTTTAAAAAAAGAGGCGGGCAGGTGCCCGCCTCTTCGCTATTCTCACTTACTTGCCGGCATTCATCTGGGCAGCGACTTCCGCGGCGAAGTCTTCCTGCTTCTTCTCAATGCCCTCGCCCTTCTCGAAGCGAACGGCGTCCACGAACTTCACGGAGCCGCCGAGGGCCTTGGCCGCAGTGTTCATGTACTGCTCAACGGAGACAGCGCCGTCCTTGACAAACGGCTGCTGGAGCAGGCAGTTCTCCTCGTAGAACTTGTTCAGCTTGCCAGCGGCGATCTTCTCCTTGACCTGCTGGGGCTTGGAGGCCATCTTGGGATCGTTGTCCATCTGGGCGACCAGGATCTTCTTCTCCTCGTCCAGCACGTCCTCGGTCACGAGGCTCTTGTCCCAGAAGCGGGGGTTCAGGGCCGCGATCTGCATGGCGACGTCCTTGCCGATCTCGGTGGCGTCGATGCCGCCCTCGACCTTCAGATTGACCAGAACGCCGATCTTGCCGCCGGCGTGGACATAGGCCACGGAGGTGTTCTCACCGAAGCGGGCGAAACGGCGGAGCTGCAGGTTCTCGCCGATGACCATGACCTTCTCAGGCAGGATCTCCGCGACGGTCAGCTCGGAGCCGGGGTACTTGCAGGCCTTCAGGGCCTCGAGGTCAGCGGGGTTCTGCTCGGCGACGATGGTGGCGATGTCCTTGACAAAGTCCACGAAGACGGGGGCCTTGGAAGCGAAGTCGGTCTCGGCGTTCACCTCGACGACGACGCCGACACCGTTGATGACGGCGGCGTAGGCCATGCCCTCGGCGGCGATGCGGCCGGCCTTCTTGGCAGCCTTGGCCAGGCCCTTCTCACGGAGCCATTCCACAGCCTTGTCCATGTCGCCGTCGGTCTCGACGAGCGCCTTTTTGCAGTCCATCATGCCGACATTGGTCATCTCGCGCAGAGTCTTGACATCAGCAGCAGTAAAAGAAGCCATAATTGTTCCTCCTCTATCGTTCTCGGAAAAGTGCCCGCAGGGCGGGCACTTTTATTTCTCTTCGGTTTATTCGGCGGCGGGAGCCTCGGCCGCGGGGGCCTCGGTCATGGTCATCTCTTCGCCCTGACGGCCTTCGACAACGGCGTTGGCCATGGTCTGAGCGATGAGGCGGATGGCGCGGATGGCGTCATCGTTGCCGGGGATGACATAGTCGACCTCGTCGGGGTCGCAGTTGGTATCGACGATGGCGACGATC
>CALICR010000022.1 GCA_938049125.1 uncultured Clostridia bacterium | reverse complement strand
CATCTTGCCGCCGTCCAGCAGCAGCCAGCCGTGGCCGTAGACCTTCTTGGGCAGCGGCTCGCCGAGGCTCATGAGGATGGCCGGCCAGATGATGGAGTGGAACCGGACGATCTCCTTGCCGACGATGTTGACGCCGGGCCAGTACTTCTTATAGTCGTCGTAGCGGTCGTTCTCATAGCCCAGGGCCGTGATATAGTTGCACAGCGCATCGACCCACACATAGACCACGTGGCCCGGGTCGAAGTCCACCGGGATGCCCCAGGTGAAGGAGGTCCGGGAGACGCAAAGGTCCTCGAGGCCCGGCTTGATGAAGTTGTTGACCATCTCGTTGACGCGGGAGCGCGGCTCCAGGAAGTCGGTGTTCTCCAGCAGGTCCCGGATGCGGTCGGCGTACTTGGAGAGGCGGAAGAAGTAGGCCTCCTCCCGGGCGGGCTTGACCTCGCGGCCGCAGTCCGGGCACTTGCCGTCCACCAGCTGGCTCTCGGTCCAGAAGGATTCGCAGGGCGTACAATAGAGGCCCTCGTAGTAGCCCTTGTAGATGTCGCCCTTCTCGTACATCCGGCGGAAAATTTTTTGAATGGCGGCCACATGGTAGTCATCGGTGGTGCGGATGAAGCGGTCGTTGGAGATGTTCATCAGCTTCCACAGGTCAAGGATGCCGCCGGGGCCCTCCACGATGTTGTCCACGAACTGCTTCGGCGTGATGCCGGCCTCCTTGGCCTTCGTCTCGATCTTCTGGCCGTGCTCATCGGTGCCGGTCAGGAAGAGGACGTCGTAGCCCCGCAGCCGCTTGTAGCGGGCGATGGAGTCCGTGGCCACGGTGCAGTAGGTGTGGCCGATGTGGAGCTTGTCCGAGGGGTAGTAGATGGGGGTGGTGATATAAAAGGGTTTCTTACAGGAATCGCACATGGTTTCTAGCCTCCTAGCGATAGTTTTTCAGGAATGTTCCGGATCGATCCGGAAGAGCCGACGGGCATTCTCCGCCGTGACGCGGCCCGCCTCCTCCGGTGTGACACCCTTGATCTCCGCGATCTTCGCGGCCATCCGCGGCACCATGCTGGGGTCGCTGCGCTGGCCGCGGAAGGGCTCCGGTGCCATATAGGGGCAGTCCGTCTCGATGAGCAGCCGGTGCAGCGGCGCGTTTTCCACCACCTCCACCGCCCGGCGGGCGTTCTTGAAGGTGATGACACCGGTGAAGCCCAGGTACCAGCCCCGCTTCAGGAGCAGCTGGGCCATCTCCCAGGCGCCGGAGTAGCAGTGGAACACGCCGGTCACGTCCGGGAAGTCGGCGAGGATGCAGAGGGCATCGCCGTGGGCCTCGCGCTCGTGGACGATAACAGGCAGCCCAAGCTCCCGGGCCAGCTCAAGCTGGAGCCGGAAGGCCCGCTGCTGAACGGCGCGGGGGATGTTCTCATAGTGGTAATCGAGGCCGATCTCGCCGACGGCATGAATTTTCGGATGGGATGCAACGAGCGCGCGATAGCGGTCCAGCATCGCCTCGTCCACCTCGTCCGCGGCGTCCGGGTGGGACCCGACGGCGGCGTAAATGAAAGCGTGCTCCTCCGCCAACGCGACGGAGCGGAGCGAGCTTTCCCAACTGCACCCCACGTTCATCATACCCGTGACCCTCTGCTCCGCCATCTGCCGGAGCACGTCGGCCCGGTCGCCGTCAAAGCGGCGGTCGTCCAGATGGGCATGGGAATCAAAGTACACGCGCATCGCCCCCCTTCCGCTGTTCGAGCCAGATGAGCAGCACGGCGACGTCCGCCGGGCTGACGCCGGAAATGCGGCTCGCCTGCCCGATGGACAGAGGCCGGATCTCCGAGAGCTTCTGGCGCGCCTCCAGCCGGAGGCCCGAAATGGCGTTGTAATCGATATCCGGCGGCAGCAGGCGGCGCTCCGCCTTCTCAAACTCGACCACCTGCTTCTCCTGCCGGGCGATATAGCCCTCGTATTTCAGCTGGATCTCCACCTCCTCGCGGACCTCCCGTGAAAGGAGCGGCCGGTCCGGGTCGAAGGGGGCCAGCCCGTCGTAGCTGAGCTGCGGACGGCGCACCAGGTCGGAAAGCCGCACCGAATTCGTCACCGGCGTGGTTCCCGCCGCGGTCAGCATGGCGTTCAGCGCCGGGCTGCCGGGCAGGCCCGCGGCCTCCAGCCGGGCAATCTCCCGGCGAACCGCCGCATATTTCTCCTCCACCTGCCGCAGCCGCTCCTCGGGTACAAGGCCCAGAGCGCAGCCGAGCTTCGTCAACCGCTCGTCGGCGTTGTCCTGCCGGTGCAGAAGGCGGTATTCGGACCGCGACGTCATGACGCGGTAGGGCTCGTTGGTCCCCTTGGTGACGAGGTCGTCGATGAGGATGCCGATGTAGCCGTCGCTGCGCTGGAGCACGAAGGGCGGCTCACCCCGGAGCTTCCGCGCGGCGTTGACCCCGGCCACGAAGCCCTGGACCGCGGCCTCCTCGTAGCCCGAGGAGCCGTTGAACTGGCCCGCGCCGTAGAGGCCTGGCACCTTTTTGCATTCCAGCGTCGGCAGCAGCTCCGTCGGGTCAATGCAGTCGTATTCGATGGCATAGGCCGGGCGCATGATCTCCGCGTGCTCCAGGCCGGGCACAGAGTGGAGCATCCGGAGCTGCACGTCCTCCGGCATGGAGGAGGAAAAGCCCTGGATATACAGCTCCTCGGTGCCGAGGCCGCAGGGCTCCACGAAGAGCTGGTGCCGCGGCTTCTCGGCGAAGCGCACCACCTTCGTCTCGATGGATGGGCAGTAGCGTGGCCCGACGCCCTGGATGGTGCCGTCATAGATGGGACTGCGTGAGAGGTTTTCCCGGATGATCTCATGGGTCTCCGCGCAGGTATAGGTGAGGTAGCAGACGGCGCGGTTCTCCGGCGCACGCACCGTGCGGTAGGAGAAGGGCGTCACGTCTTCGTCGCCGGGCTGGAGCTCCATCTTCCCGTAGTCCACGGAGCGGGCATTGACCCGGGGCGGCGTGCCCGTCTTGAATCTTCGCATGGAAAGGCCCAAGGCCCGCAGCCGGTCCGTCAGGCCCTCGGCGGCGTGCATCCCGTCCGGCCCCGAGGAGAGCACGCTCTCGCCGATGACGACGGTGGATTCAAGATAGGTCCCGGTGGCCAGGATAACGGCCCTCGCCCGGTACTCCGCCCCCAGCTGCGTCACAAGGCCGCAGACCGCGCCGCTTTCGTCCAGCAGGAGGTCCGTGACCATGGCCTGCTTGAGGTCCAGACCCGGCTGGCGCTCCAGCGTGTGCTTCATAAATTCCTGGTAGGCCCGGCGGTCGGCCTGGGCCCGGGGCGAATGGACGGCGGGGCCCTTGCCCCGGTTCAGCATCCGGTACTGGATGCAGCAGTGATCCGCAGCCCAGCCCATCTCGCCCCCGAGGGCGTCCAGCTCCCGGACGAGCTGGCCCTTGCCGGTGCCGCCGATGGCGGGGTTGCAGGGCATATTGCCCACGGCGTCGAGATTGATGGTGAACACGGCGGTCCGGAGGCCCATCCGGGCGCAGACCAGCCCTGCCTCGATGCCGGCGTGCCCGGCGCCGACCACGGCCACATCATAGCTTCCGGCAGCATACCGCATGGCGCATCCCTCCGTTCCTCCCGGCAATCTGATTTATTATTATATCAGATATTCCCCGATGAAGCAAGGCGGTTACGCCAGGAAACCGGAATTCTTCCGGTTATTCTTCTTCCTCCTTGGCCGCGACGATCAGTTCCTCGGCCTCCCAGAGCGCCTTTTGCAGGCGCACGCGCACCTGGGCCGTCTCCGGTCCCCAGGGCAGCTCGTCCAGCACCTCCGACGCCGCCGCGCAGAGCACAGCGTATGCCTTCCGATAGTTTTCCATGCTCCCTGTTCCTCCCATATCTTATATATATTTGGTATTACGAATTAAATTTATTATATTTGGTATTACCAAATATATCAACCGCTTTCGCAACTATAATAGAGGGACTGTTAAGACTGTTAAGGCCCCGTAACTACCAGGAGTGAACCGGTTGAAGAAGCGAACGAAGCCGCTTGGCGATAAAAATATAGTCGGCGCCCGCGTCACGGAGGCCCGTCTGCGGAAGCACATGAAGCAGGTGACGCTCCTGACGGAGCTGCAGCTGATGGGCATCGACCTCAGCGTCCCGGCGCTGTCCCTGCTGGAGGGTCAGAAGCGGCCCGTCACGGACCGGGAGCTCGTGGCCCTGGCCGATGCGCTGGATGTGAGCGTGGACTGGCTTCTGGGCCGGGAATGACGCCCCCGCGCGGATGCTCCCGTGCCGCGTTGACACAAAAAACAGACACCCACAGCACGTGGGTGTCTGCTTTCGGTTTTGGGCCGGGTCCTGCGGGCTTCAGCGAATCTGGCCGCTGCCGAGGATGACGTACTTGTAGCTGCACAGCTCCAGCAGGCCCATGGGGCCGCGGGCATGGAGCTTCTGGGTCGAGATGCCCATCTCGCAGCCGAGGCCGAATTCACCGCCGTCGGTGAATCGGGTGCTGGCATTGACGTAGACCGCCGCGCTGTCCACCCCGGCCACGAAGCGGGCTGCCGCGGCCTTGTCCGTCGTGACGATGGCGTCGCTGTGGCCCGTGGAGTGGGCCGCGATGTGGGCCATGGCCTCGTCCACGTCCGCCACGATGTGAACGGCCAGCACGTAGTCGAGGAATTCCCGGTCGAAGTCCCCCTCCCCTGCCGGCGTGCCGGGGATGATCTCTGCCGCCTCCGGGTCGAGCCGCAGCTCCACCGGGTGCAGGCCTTTGGCCACCCGCTCCGCCGTCAGCCGCTCCCGCAGCTTCGGCAGGAAATCCGCGGCGATGGGCCGCGCCACCAGGCAGACCTCGGCGGCGTTGCAGACGCTGGGGCGACTCGCCTTGGCGTTTTCGATGATGTTCAGGGCCATGTCCTGGTCCGCCGCGGCGTCCACGTAGATGTGGCAGATGCCCGTCCCGGTCTGGATGACCGGGACCTTGGCGTTCTCAACGCAGGCCCGGATGAGGCCCGCGCCGCCCCGGGGGATCAGCAGGTCCACCAGGCCCGCCGCCGTCATCAGCTCGTTGGCACTGGCGTGGGACGTGTCCTCGATGAGGCTCACGGCGTCGCCGGGCAGCCCTGCCTCCGCCAGGCCCTGCCGCAGGGCCGTCACGATGGCATGGCTGCTGCGCCAGGCCTCCCTGCCGCAGCGCAGGATGCAGGCGCTGCCGCTCTTGAGGGCCAGGGCCGCGGCATCGCTGGTGACGTTGGGGCGGCTCTCATAGATGATGGCGATGACGCCCATGGGCACGGCGCGGCGCTCGATGACCATGCCGTTGGGCCGGTCGATGCGGCTGAGCACCTGACCCACCGGGTCCGGGAGCGCCGCCACGGCGCGGATGCCCTCGGCCATGCCCAGGAGCCGCGCCTCCGAGAGGGCCAGCCGGTCCAGCATGACGTCGCTGATCTTGCCCTTTGCCGCCGCCATGTCCTCGGCGTTGGCCGCGAGGATGGCCGCCTGCTCCCGCAGCAGCGCGTCCGCCATGGCCCGCAGAGCCGTGTTCTTCTGTTCCGTTCCCGCCAGCGCCATGGCCTGCTTGGCCGCCTGCGCCGCCCGGAGAATTTCCATAGTTGTCTTCATTGCTCCTCCTTCTCCGCCAGAAAACGGGTGCCAACCGGCCCGCCCTGCACGATGTCGTAAAGAATTTCCGGCTGCGCGCCGTTGGCGATGACCATCTCTACGCCCGCCGCCGTGACGATCCGCGCGGCCCGGAGCTTCGTCATCATGCCGCCGGTGCCGAGGGACGAGCCGCTGCCGCCCGCCAGGGCCTCGATCTCCGGCGTGAGCCGCTCCACCACGGGGATGAGCTTCGCGTCCGGATCCGTGTGGGGATCGGCGGTGAAGAGCCCGTCGATGTCGCTGAGCAGCACCAGCAGCTCCGCGTCCACGCAGGAGGCCACCAGGGCCGCCAGGGTGTCGTTGTCACCCACGGAGATCTCCTCGGTGGCGACGGTGTCGTTCTCGTTGATGATGGGCAGGGCGTTCAGCTCCAGAAGCCGAAACACTGTGTTCTCGAAATTCAACCGCCGCTGGTCCTCGCCGAGGTCCTCGGCAGTCAGCAGGATCTGAGCCACCGTGTGATTGTGCTCCGTGAACTGCCGGTCGTAGACGTACATCAGCTCACACTGGCCCACGGCGGCGGCGGCCTGCCGCGTCGGCATATCCGCCGGGCGGCCCGAGAGCAGCAGCTTCCCCGCCCCCATGCCGATGGCCCCGGAGGACACGAGGATGACCTCGTGGCCCGCATTCTTGAGGTCGCTCAGGACCTCGATCAGCTTTTCCACCCGCCGGATGTTCAGCCGGCCCGTGGCGTGGGCCAGTGTGGACGTGCCCACCTTGATGACAATTCGCATATGCGCGCTCCTCTGCGCGGTCTGCCGCGCGGTTTTTCTTGCAATTATACTCCATCTCCGGCCCCGTGACAAGCCGCCGGACCGGGAAATTTGCGCGGCGCTCAGCCTCCGCTGCGGATGGCCCTTGATTGCCTCGACCTTTTCGGGTAGGCATGGATGATACTCATGCTTTCTCTGCTCCACTGCGTTCGGTGCTTTGTGCATATCCAGCCCGACCATACGCTTGACCTCTGCAATATATGCCGTATGGACTTTGAAGCCGTATTTCTCCTGCACATACTCCTGAATGCGTTTATAGGTCGGATGCTCCTTGACCTCGCCGGTTTCCACTTCCATTCTGACCTCAACCGTCAGTGGATTTGTTTCCCGTGACAAGAGGGCAACCGTCTCCACATGGGACGAGGAAACAGTATTGATGTCACCTGACCCTCGTTCATTCTCGGGAAAAAATCGACTGACCGCTCCTGTCTCAGCTAATATCAATAGTTCGTGGAAACATATCAATCCAGTATCAAATCACTTTTTCCAAGATTGCATTTCGAACATAGGGTTTGTAGATTTTCAATTACTGTTTCGCCGCCTTTTGACCATGGGACGATGTGGTCTACACAAAGTTCAACGGATGGGTCTTTTGCGGGGGAAGCCCCGCAAGCGCAACATTTAAAATTGTCACGATTTAACGCCTTAAATCTCAAGCGAGTATTAATATTTCTTGATGTGCGATGTTTTGGCAGAGTTACAACCTCATTTACTTTCGCTAATTTATCGTTTGTATTATTTCTGATAGTGTCAAGCCCAGAAGCACATGGCTCATATTCACTACCTGTAGCGTTTATATACTCTACAAATGCCTCTAATGCTCTGTGCCATCCTCCAAATCTTCTTTTGAATGTATCAATAGAATAATTACAGATTCCTGTTTTAATTATATCGGTCGAAGTCGGTTGCCGCCCTAATAATCGCCATATCCGTTCAATTTCGTCAAAGCACTCCTGCTCCGTTATTTTATCTTTATTGAATCCCGTGGATTCTAACCCAGCATTTATAAGTGCAGTATTCCATCTTCCAAACCTTGTGATAATGTGTTCCGCAGAGTATTTTCCGTATTTTTTATACTCGTCATATGGTACAGTCCTTAAATTCAGACTATTTGCTACACGTTGCAAATCACGATAATACTCATCATCAGAAATCAATTTTAATTCAGATGAAGTCCTTTCATTTCGCAGTCCGGCTAGCAACAAAGCATTTTTCCATGTACCAAAATGTGCCTGGATTGCAGTCTGAGAATACCTGCCATATAACTTATATGTAGAAAGGGAAATATAGTCTTTGCCCAGTCGGTTAGCCGTTTCTATTATATCAGTTAGTATTTCATCATCGATTAGTTGTGATTTATACTCGGTAAGCTCAAATTTCATTTTATCTCCCCCTTGACATCAAGACTACCGTCTCCACATGGGCGCAGCGTGGGAAAAGGTCGAAAGCTTCGGCGTGGACGGTGCGGTAGCCATGCTGCTCCAGCAGGCGGAGGTCCCGGGCCAGGGTGGCCGGGTCGCAGGAGATGTAGACGATGCGCCGGGGCGCCATCTCTGCCATGGCCTCGATGACGTCGGCGCTGACGCCCTTGCGGGGCGGGTCTACGACGATGACATCGGGCCGCGTGCCCTCCGCCGCCAGCCGCTTGGCCGCCTGGCCCGCGTCGGCGCAAAAAAAGCGCGCGTTTTCGATGCCGTTGCGCTTCGCGTTCTCCTTAGCGTCGGCAATGGCCGCCTCAATGATCTCCACGCCGATGGCCGTACCGGCCTCCCGGGCCAGACAGAGCGTGATGGTGCCGGTGCCGCAGTAGAGGTCCAGCACCGTCTGCGTCCGGTCGAGCTGCGCCAGCTCCAGGGCGCGGCCGTAGAGCCGCTCCGCCTGGTCGCGGTTCACCTGATAGAAGGACCGGGGCGACAGCCGGAAGCGCAGGCCGCACAGCTCGTCCTCGATGGCATCCTTGCCCCAGAGCGTACGGAACTGGTCGCCCAGCACGGCATTTCCCCGCCGCGTGTTCACGCCGAGCACCACGGAGGCCAGGCCCGGCACCTGAGCGTGCAGGGCCTCCACCAGAGCCTTTTCCCGCGGCAGCTTCTCGCCGTTCGCCACGATGCAGGCCAGGACCTCCCCGGTCCGGAAGCCACAGCGCACGAAAATATGCCGGACAATGCCCGTACCCGCCGTCTCGTCGTAGACCGGGACGTTCCAGCGCCGCATCCACCCGACCACCGCCGCGCGGACCTGGTCCGCCGAGGCGGACTGGATGCCGCAGTGCTCCACCGGGATTACCTGGTGGCTCCGCTGGCGGAAAAAGCCCGCCTCGGCCACACCGCCGCAGAGGCCTACGGGATACTGGGCCTTGTTGCGGTAGCCCACGGCCGCAGCGCTGCCCGTGATGGCGATGGGCCCCAGGTCGATGCCGCCGATGCGCGTCAGGGCATCGGAGACCCGCTGGGCCTTGAGGCGGCATTCCTCCTCATAGTCCATGTGCTGGAACACGCAGCCGCCGCAGAGGCCCGCCGTCGGACACGCAGGCTTCTGCCGGTGCGGCGACGGCTCCAGCAGCTCCTCCAGCTTGCCGTAGGCCGCAGTCTTCCCGACCTTCAGAATCTTAATGCGGCACAGCTCGCCCGCGATGACCCGCGGCACGAAGACCGCCATGCCCTCCACATGGGCAACGCCCTGCCCCTCGCTGGTATAGCCCGTGATCCGGACCTCGTAGCATTCGTTTTTCTTCACAGTCCATTCCTCGCGTTTCACGTGAAACATTTTTCTTTATTATACCATCTTCTTGCATCTTCGGCAACAAGCGGCTATACTATTTATATATGTATTTGGAAAGCAGGAACGCCCTATGTCCGCCTATGAACACTGTACCCTCTGCCCCCGCCGCTGCGGCGTGGACCGCACCCGCGGCCAGCGCGGCTTCTGCGGAATGCCGGACCATATCCTCGCCGCCCGCGCCGCCGCCCATTACTGGGAGGAGCCGGTGATCTCCGGCGATTTTGGGTCCGGGGCCGTCTTCTTCTCTGGCTGCACCCTCGGATGCAGCTTCTGCCAGAATGAACCGGTCAGCCACGGCGGACGTGGGAAGGAGATCTCCCCCGCCAATCTCCGGGAAATTTTTCTCAGGCTCATCGACGAGGGCGTCACGAACATCAATCTCGTGACCGGGACCCAGTTCATCCCCTCTATCCTCCCGGCCCTGGAGCCGAAGCTGCCGGTGCCCGTGGTGTGGAACTCCGGCGGCTACGAAAGCGTTGAAACGCTGCGGCTGCTGGAAGGCTATGTGGATGTCTACCTTCCGGACTTCAAGTATTCCGACCCTGAACTGGCCGCGAAGCTCTCCGGCGCACGGGATTATCCCGGAGCCGCCGCGGCCGCCATTCGGGAGATGTACCGTCAGACCGGCCCCGCCATCGTCGAGGACGGCGTGCTCGTCCGCGGCACGCTGATCCGGCATCTGCTGCTGCCCGGCTGCCTCGACAATGCCTTCGGCGTCCTGGACTGGATCGCGGAGACATTCCCAAGGGGTACGGTCCCGGTCTCTCTGATGCGGCAGTATCTGCCCATGGGCCGCGCCGCCCAGGAGCCGCCCTTCGACCGCCGCGTCACCGACGACGAATATGCCGCCGCGCTCAGCTGGATGCAGCTCTGTGGCCTAGAGACCGGCTTCCTCCAGGAGCCGGATTCTGCGGACAGGTCCTATATCCCGGAATTTAATTTCGAAGGACTTGATACGAACGTTTGATTTCTTGAAAGAGTTGTGCTATACTGACCATGAGGTGATTTTATGCCACGGACTACCACCAAACAGGCAGAAATTCTTGATTTTCTGACCGAATACATCACGCAGAACGGGCATGGCCCCTCCATCCGCGAAATTTGCGACGCGGTGGGCCTCCGCTCGACCTCCACGGTGCACTACCATCTCCGCGCGCTGAAAAAGCTCGGCAAGATTGAGATGGACGAGCTGAAAAAACGCACCATTTCCCTACCGGACAGCGTCCATGGCCGGATGATCCCCATTCTCGGCGTCGTGACCGCCGGTCTGCCCATTCTGGCCCAGGAAAACGTGGAGGGCCACCTTCCCTGGAACGGCGACCCGCACTGCTTTGCCCTGCGCGTCCGCGGCGACTCCATGGTCGGCGCGGGCATTCTGGACGGCGATAAAGTCGTGGTCCGGCCTCAGCCCACGGCCATGGACGGCCAGATCGTCGTAGCTCTGCTCGGCGACGAAGCCACGGTGAAGCGGCTCCGTCTCCGGGACGGTGAGGTCCTGCTCATGCCGGAAAACCCGTCCTATTCGCCCATCGACGGACGGGACGCCTCGATCCTCGGTCTTGTCAAGGCCGTGATCCGCGAGTACGCCTGACCAGGAAGTGCGGAACACCTGTATTCTATGTTTCACGTGAAACATACGCAAAATGGGATTGGAAAACGCGGCGGAATGTGCTATAATACAGCGCAGAGAATCTGAAAACAGGTGGTGCGTATGGGAAAAATCATTGCGATCGTGAATCAGAAGGGCGGTGTTGGAAAGACGACCACCGCCATCAGCCTGGCCGCGGCGCTCCATGACGCCGGTGCGCGCGTCCTGCTCTGCGATTTTGACCCACAGGCAAACGCCACCTCCGGCCTCGGCGTGCAGCGAGCCAAGCCCGGCGCGTCCATCTACGACGTGCTCATCAACGAGACGCCTGCCGCGGACATTCTCGTGAAGACCGACTATTGCGACCTGCTCCCCGCCAGCGCGGCGCTGTCCGGCGCGGGCATCGAGCTGGTCGGCACGCGGGACCGGGAGCATCAGCTGCGCCGTGCCCTTGAGCCGCTGAAGGCGCAGTACGACTATCTCTTTATTGACTGTCCGCCATCTCTGGAGCTGCTGACGCTGAACGGCCTCTGCGCCGCGGATCAGATTCTGATCCCGGTCCAGTGCGAATACTACGCCCTGGAGGGCCTCAGCGACCTCATGACCACCATGCGCGCCGTCAAGCGCCGCCTGAACCCCAGGCTGGAAATTTTCGGCGTGCTGCTGACCATGTTCGACGGCCGGACAAATTTCAGTATGCAGGTGGCCGAGGAGGTGCGGCGGCACTTTCCGGGCAAGGTCTTCTCCGCAGTGATCCCGCGAAACGTGCGGCTGGCAGAGGCGCCGAGCCACGGGCTGCCGGTCACGGCCTACGACAAATTCAGCCGCGGCGCCCTGGCCTACCGCAATCTGGCCGAGGAAATTCTCAGGAGGAAGCTATGAGCAAACAGGCAAAAGGGCTTGGCCGGGGGCTGGGCGCGCTGCTGGGCGACTACGACGAGCCCACCGGCGAACCGCATCTGCTCCCGATCCAGAGCGTAGAACCGAACCCCCTGCAGCCCCGGAAGGTCTTTGACGAAGAGGAGCTGTCCCAGCTTGCGGATTCCATCCGGGAGCACGGTATCATCCAGCCGTTGGCCGTCCGTCCCGCTGGGGACAATTACTATCAGATCATCGCGGGCGAACGCCGCTGGCGCGCCGCGCGGCTGGCGGGCCTCGCCGAGGTCCCGGTGCTGATTCTCCACGTGGACGACCGCACCGTCATGGAAATGGCGCTCATTGAAAATTTACAGCGCCAGGACCTGAACCCCATCGAAGAGGCCAATGGCTACCGGACGCTGATGGACGAGTACGGCCTGACCCAGGAGGAGACGGCCCAGCGCGTCGGCAAGTCCCGCCCCGCGGTCACGAACGCCATGCGGCTCCTCAGCCTGCCCCCGGCGCTCCAGACTATGCTGGCCGAGGGCACGCTCTCGCCGGGCCACGCTCGGGCGATCCTCTCACTGAAGACCGAGGCCCAGCAGCTGACGGCGGCCCAGAAGGTGCAGGTCCTGCACCTCTCCGTGCGCCAGACCGAGACGCTCTGCCGCCACATGGAGCACGACGCCGCAGCGGAGGCCCCGAAGCCCGCGCCCTTCGCCGTGGACTATCTCGCCGAGTGCGAGAAGGACCTGACGGGCCGCCTGGGCCGCAGGGTCAAAATCGTCAACGGCAAGCGCAAGGGCCGGTTTGAGCTGGAATTTTATGGACAGGATGACTTACAGCGGCTGCTCGAGCTGCTTCAATCTCTGCACGAGGTGAACTGAAATGCTGGATATTCGAAGAATCAAGGAAAATCCCGAAGAAATCAAGGCTCTGCTGCGGGCCAAAGAATTGGACTGCGACGCCCAGGTAGACCGCATCCTGGAGCTGGACGTGCAGCGCCGGGAGCTGATCGCCTCCACCGAGGCCAAGAAGGCGGAGCAGAACCGCGTCTCCCGCGAAATTCCGAAGCTCAAGAAGGCGGGCGAGGACACGGCTCCCATCTTCCGCCAGATGGCAGAGCTGAAAACGAGCATCGCCGAAAACGACGAGGCCCTGCGCGGTGTGGAGGCGGAGTACCGCACGCTGATGCTCTCCCTGCCGAACCTGCCGGACCCGGACCTGAAGCCCGGCGGTAAGGAGAACAACGAGCCGCTCCGTTACTACGGCGAGCCGCATAAATTCGACTTCACGCCCAAGCACCACGTGGACCTCTGCACGGACCTGGGCCTCATCGACTACGAGCGCGGCACGAAGCTGGCCGGCACGGGCTTCTGGCTCTACAAGGGCCTCGGTGCGCAGCTGGAATGGGCACTGCTCAACTACTTCATCGACTGCCATCTGGCCGACGGCTACGAGATGGTCATGGTCCCGCTGATGCTGGAGTACCAGTGCGGCGAGACCGCCGGGCAGTTCCCGAAGTTCGCCGACGAAGTCTATAAGATCGAGAATCCCACGGACGACCGCCTGCACTTCATGCTGCCCACGGCGGAGACGGCGCTGGCATCCGTCTACCGCGGAGAAATTCTGAACGAGACGGACCTGCCCCGGAAATTCTTCGCCTACACCCCCTGCTTCCGCCGGGAAGCCGGGTCCCACCGCGCCGACGAGCGCGGCATGGTCCGCGGCCACCAGTTCAACAAGATCGAGATGTTCCAGTACACCCTGCCCGAAAAGTCCGACGAGGCCTTCGAGGAACTGGTCGGCAAGGCCGAGGCCCTGGTCAAGGGGCTGGGCTTCCACTTCCGCACCGTCAAGCTGGCGGCGGGCGACTGCTCTGCCTCTATGGCGCGGACCTATGACATCGAAATTCAGATCCCCTCGATGAACGGCTACAAGGAGGTCTCCTCCGTCTCCAACGCCCGGGATTATCAGGCGCGCCGCGGCAACATGCGCTTCCGCCGTGAGGCCACGGGCAAGACCGAATTCCTCCACACGCTCAACGGCTCCGGCCTGGCCACGTCCCGCATCTTCCCGGCTATGGTCGAGCAGAACCAGCGCGCCGACGGCTCCGTCGTCGTGCCGGAGGTCCTGCGCAAGTACCTGGGCGGCCTGGAGATTATCGAGAAAAAGTAAGCAAAGGCGACGAAAGAGATGAAAAAGTTTTTCCACGAATTCAAGGAATTTGCCATGCGGGGCAACGTGCTCGACATGGCCATCGGCGTGATCCTGGCCACGGCCTTCGGCCAGATCACCTCCACGCTTATCAATAACGTGCTCATGCCGCTCATCGGCTGGGCCTTCGGCGGCATCGACCTCAGCACCCTGGACATCGTCCTGCGCGAGGCCGTCATGGACGGCGACACCGTGGTCCGCGACGGGGTCACCTTGGGCCTCGGCACCTTCCTGACCGCCATCATCAACTTCATCCTCATTGCCTTCGTGGTGTTCGTGTTCATCAACGCCATGAACGCCGCCAAGAAGCCCAAGGAGGAGGAAGCCCCTGCCGCTCCGGAGCCGACGAAGGAAGAGCTACTCCTGACCGAGATTCGGGACCTGCTGAAGGAAAAGCAGTAAGCCAAGCGCCGCCGCAGACCAACTGCGGCGGCGTTTTTTCCGCGTTATGTCACGTATTGTGTACAAGTTAGAAAAACCGCAACAGAACGCGGCACGAATCTTCCTTGCTCCCGGTCAGAAGGTGTGGTATAATGAGAAAAGCCTTCGAAACCGGACGAAAAGGAGGGGAGCACCATGGAGGACGCCATGCTGGCGCTGCCGAAACAGGATATCCGCAAGCTGCTGGGCGCGGCCTCCGGCGACGCCGCCCTGCTCTATCTCTACCTGCGCGCCGGTTCTGACCCCGACGCCGCCGGGGAAGCGCTGCAAATGCCCGCCCGGCAGCTGGACTGCGCCATGGCCTCGCTGCGGCAGCTCGGCCTCATTGAGGACCGGCC